>NZ_CP045997.1:2270691-2570691 GCF_010233585.1 Spirosoma endbachense | reverse complement strand
CCCCGTACTAGCAAATAGCCCACCATCGTGCGTGCCGTTGGGTCAGTTACCATTTCATAGGCGCGCATTTTATTGCCCCGTGCGCCACATTCCAGAAAAAAGTTATGCAACAAATCCAGTTTCAGATTACCACTACTGAATACATTCTGGCCGTTCCAGAAATTACCCATCGAATCGACAGGGAGTGCTCCCTGCCCACTGGCAATGTAATGATACGTATTCCGGGCATTAGCCGCATCGGCAAGGGGGCCGGATACGGGGTCATGCCCCCGCTTGGTAACACCCGTCAGCAATAGATTGATGGCGTAGGATACAACTTCAATATGGCCATATTCTTCGCCTGCAATGCTGGCGATCACATCATAAAAGGGCCGAATTTTCTTGCGTCCTCTAAAGTTAAACGACTGGAAAGTGTAATTCATCAGCGTAGACATCTCGCCGAATTTACCACCCAGTAGTTCCTGAATGGCTGCGGCATCATTGGCCGATGGGTTTTTGGGTATGGGCAACTCAATAGGAAGCCGGTCCATTTTTAAAATCATAACCTTGTGGTTTAGTTCGGAAACCTGGAACACTTGTTCAAGAGTCCAACCTACCCCTACAACGTATAGTTGAAAAATAGGCGCCTTCTACGAGGCAACGGCCCTGGCCAACGGTTACAATTTACAGCGACTTGTAAACCGACCATTAAAAAAGGGATAACAAGTTTTGTTACCCCTTTTTTAATGGTCGGCGACTTATCCTCAACGTTTATCCTTGATTTGTTTAGCCACTGTTAAATGGAATTTTATTAGAGGGTGAGCCGCTTTGGCAACGCCTATCAAACTAGCATCTGATGCATTTGATTCAACTGTTGACATCACTTTGTCGAGTTTCTGATGGCCTTTCACACCACTTTCGCTGACATACATCTTATCGAGCGCTACACCTGACATACTCTGTAATTTAGTTACCATTGCCTGAGTTTCTGGGTCAGGAGACGCCGGTAAAGTAATCCCTTTGGCGTCAGCAATTTCTTTCAGCTTTGCTGATAATCCCGTTTGTTCATCGACTTCGGCCTGCGCCAATTCACGTACTTCTGGATTGGTAGCCTTTTGCAGTGCCACTTTACTGACTTCCAACTGCATCATACCCCCCATGGCTACTTCCAGCATTAGTCGCTGATCCGCTGAGGAAAGCTTTGCGCCTGTTGCTGAAACCGCGCCCACGGCCGCTGCCCCTTTCTGGTTTTGGCTATCGAATTCCGATTTACTTTCTTTGCCCACGTTGGCAGTTGTACCTGCATTCATGGTGCCACTGTTCTGCTGGGCTAGGGAAGCGCCTGTTAGGAACAAGATCATTAGAAAGCTCAATAAAATTGACCGATTTTTCATAACGTATTGTGTTTTTAAGATAGGTAAAACCATACTAGCTATGGCCTAAAGACTTGCTTAAGATGACTGTTTCGCCATTATCCGAAACATATTGAAATGATCCTGACAGATAGCTTATGAGTCAAGTTGATTACGATTGAGCTGCTTTTAGGTTGACCGAACTCAGGGCAATGTACGTTAGCTTCTCATCAGCCGCTTTCTCTTCCTTGAGGGTGGTCTCCAACAAATTGGCAATCTCCTCCAGGCCGGTTTGCAGGGCTAGTGTCCGTGCCGTACCATAACTGGCAATCTCATAGTGCTCCATTTTCTGGGCAGCACCAATAATGGCCACATCGACCAGTGGGCCATCCTCTAATTGAGCCAGCAAGTCCTGAGCTTCTTCAATTAACCCTTGCATTGCCATACACATTTCGCCATCGGGGTCAATACCTAGTTGCTTGGCAATCTGCTCCAGGCGGGTTACCTGACTTTCAGATTCGCGTTGATGGACCTGCAACGCCTGTCGAAGTTGTTCACTTAGTACCCGCTTAACAATCTGGGGCATCGCTTCCAGCGCTTGTTTTTCGGCAGAGTATAAATCCTGAATCGTGTGTTCAAAAAATTCATCTAATGTTTCCATACGTCGATCGTCAAGTTCATTTGTTCGCATTGACTAAAGGAGAACTAGGACTGGGGATCTACCGCTTTATTGTAATCTCCTCGAGTGAGGCAGCGGTCTAACCCTATGAGTCGACGTAGGTGGCGGGCTTAATTGATTTGTTGCAGAAGCTCGAGATCACTCCTATCGGGCATATTTATTTCTGTAATAATCAAAAACAAGGAACCACGTTTAACTCCGTACTGATGACTGGAGTAGCGCATTTTTTTAGCGACTGGCTGGGCGTTAAAGAGTTTCTTGGAGACGATATACTGCAATACGATTCGTATGCTACGGTCTGGAATTGACAGATATTAAAATTAGAAACAGGTAATTTTGGTCGTATACTATCTGAATTAAAAGCTGCGTCTAGCTTTTGCGAGCACGGCTTCTCAGTGGAGTGATTTTTTCGGTACAGTCAGTTTGAGAGGCAATGAAAATAGTATTTCATTCCCCATTTTATCTAACCAGCCTAGACTGTAATCGGACGTTTTTCTGAACAAAAGCAATCCAATTGATCATTTTTACGATAACCCTATTCCTGTCTTGTCTTTGCTCAGTCTCCGATCATAAAGCAATTTCTTCGCTCACTCTGAGCGTAACGACTTGACCGGATTGACTAAGGCCGCTCGGATACTCTGAAAGCTTATCGTGAATAAGGCAATGCCCACTGCTAGTAGCCCTGCCAAGGCAAACATCCACCAATCAAGCTCCACCCGGTAAGCGAAGTCGGCTAACCAGCGCTTCATGGCAAGATAAGCCAGGGGTGTCCCAAGCACCAGGGCGATAAAAACCAATTTTAAAAAGTCCCTGGACAAGAGTACAACAAGACTGCTTACACTGGCACCCAGCACTTTACGCACGCCGATTTCTTTCCTTCGTTGCTCGGCGGTGAAGGTCGCCAACCCAAATAAACCCAGGCAGGCGATAAAGATAGCCATGCCTGAAAAGCCGAGAAACAGCTTGCCTTTGCGTTCATCAGCCCGATACTGTTGGGCAAACGTCTGGTCCAGAAACGTGTACTCAAACGGTTGGTTGGGATTCACGCGCTCATAAATGCTCCGGATGTAGGCCAACGCACCCGGTACGTTCTGGGGGGCCATCCGGACCAGCAGTTTATCACCCCTGTCCTGATTCAGGACCAAAACGAGCGGTTCAATTTTGTTCCGAAGGGAACGCATGTGGAAATCACGGATAACTCCCGCAATGGGGATGCGCTTCGTGTCGAGCTCCACCAGACCGGCCTTGCGGTTTTTCCAGCCCAGCCGTTTGAGCATCGCTTCATTGACCAGCACGGCATCGGTCGAATCATTGACCAATTCGGGCGAAAAATTATTCCCTTCTTTCAAGCCGATCTGTAATACGTTAACAAAATCCTGATCGACGGAGAAGTATTCGGTGCTAATGGACTGTTCTTTGCCGCCCGCGTAGAAACTAAACGTGGACTTATCATTCATATCACCACCGACTGACCCGTTTGTTAGGCTTACGCCTTTAATAACAGGATTTCGCAGGAATCTATCTTTCAGTACAGTAGCCGTCCGTTGAATCGCTGGTGCTTTCAGTGGCAGAACCAGAACCTGTTCCTGATTGAAGCCTAACTGGGTGTGCCGCATGTACTGCAACTGCTGATAAACAACGAAGGTCCCCACGATCATCACACTGGAAACCGTAAACTGGAAGACCACCAGCGACTGGCGCAGCAGAATTCCGCTACTGCTGGCGGTGAAGGTTCCTTTCAAAACCGCTACTGGCTTAAAGCGGGATAGCAGGAAGGCGGGATAAAGGCCGCTCACCAAACCGATCAGCAGGCTGAAACCGACGAGTACACCCATTATTTGGCTATTCCACAGATCCATGAGTAGACTCTTGGCCGCTATGTAGTTAAAGAGTGGGAGCAAAACCTGCACCAGTATCAGACTGGTCAACAGAGCCAGTAATGAGAGCAGGGTTGACTCCGTCAGAAACTGCCCAATCAACTGTGTACGTAATGATCCAATGGCTTTGCGTACCCCAATTTCCCGGGCGCGACCTGTTGACCGGGCCGTGGCCAGATTGACGTAATTAACGATGGCAATCAATAATATAAACAAGCCAATGGCCGAGAAGGTGTAGACGTAAGCGATGTTGCTTCCTTTTTCCTCACCCAGCAAATGGCTTGAATGCAGGTGCATGTCCGTCAGGGGCTGGAACCTAATGTCGAACGTAACGCCTTTGCCCGTAGCATCACCGATAGCCTGGGCAATGTACTTTTTGTAGAAAGCGGGCATTTTATGGTCCAGCCTGCGTACATCGCTGTTGGACTGAAGCAGTACGTAGGTAGACGTGCCGAAGTTATCCCATTTGTCTAGATTGACCTCGTTGAGTTGCCGGTTGACGTAGGGAAGAACAGCCTCAAAGCTCAGATGGTGGTTGGCAGGCGGGTCCTGGATAATACCGCTCACTGTTAAGGGGTGTTCATTTTTAACCTCAATCACTTTACTCAACAGGCCATTGGTCCGACCAAACAGGGCCAGAGCCATTTTCTGAGTCAGGATGATGGTGTTGGGTTGCAATAGAGCCGTTCGCGGGATGCCGTCGATAAATGAATAGTCGAAAAATGAAAACAGGGTCGAATCGGCGTAGATAAAATCCTTGGCATACAGGGCTTTCTGGCCAACCCGAAACAACATATCATGACTGGGTATGATCCGTACGACATTCCTGATTTCGGGGAACTCCTGTCGGAGGGTTGGGCCCATCGGGGCGGACCCGACGCCCATGTTCAGCTCATTGTCGCCCCACTTGACGTGCACATTCAACCGGTAAATATTAGCTGCGTTGGTGTGGTATCGATCAAATGTCAGCTCATCATAGACATAGAGCCCCAGTAACATGGCACAGGTCATGCCACTGGCCAGCCCCAATAGCGTGAGTAGGCTATAGGTCTTATTGCGGATTAGATTCCGCCAGGCAATTTTGATGTAGTTTAGGAACATGATTGGCAACAGCTAGCTAGCGAGTTGCTTCTAGCTCGTCAACAATTGTACCACAGTCTGAAAAAAGCGTTTAGGAGCTGGAAAGGTATTTTTGGGAAGTGGGTATGTCCGAAGGTGGACAGGTTTTGTCCATTAATGAACGCCGTCGAAAGTCAGGGTATGAAAGCCTGAATTTAGATCGGGCCCTATCCTGACTAGAATGGGAATGGGGTATTGATGCTTGGCCATTCGATGTTCCGGTGGGAAATGTCACGTTTACCAAGGGCATATTCTCTTGATGCGCTACCAATGTATCGGGTTTGCGATTCGCTTCCTGGCGGAATGACAGCGATTTAGGTAACTTGTTTTTAGCGCCCCATGCTCATAGTATATTACAATTTTCTATCGTTTTCATCTATGGCTAGATCGTTAATACTGGCAAAGCGTTTTTGCATCAGCCCGTTTTCGTCGAATTCCCAAAGTTCATTACCGTAGCTGCGATACCATTGGCCAGCCGCATCATGCCATCGCACCGGCGACCCGGTCATACTCAAAGCGAACAGCCATCCTGTTATCTTTAAACCCCAAAAGCTCCTTTTTCAACTTATAATCCAGTTCTTTCTCCCATTTCCGCGTCAAAAATGCCTTTACTTCTTCACGGCCAGTAAAAAACTCTGTACGGTTTCGGCATTCCGTGTCTATTGTATACGGAAGGCATACTCTTTCAGGATCACGTGTATTCCACGCATCTTCTGCCAGTTGTACTTTTGCAACGCCTTCTCCATATCGAAAGGCGGTAAAGGATGTCTCTGTTCCATATCGAATTAACTATCAGGCCGCGATACCGCCCGTTTGAATTGATTAAAGTATTGGTATAATAGTTACAGTTACAGCAGAAAAACCGACAACTTTAACTGGATGCCAATCGCAGCTCCTTATACGACGCGACTAATGCCTCCAAGCTAAATCCCCTGTTAAGACCGCTTGGGTTAGGTAATACCCAGACCACCGCTCCTTCAAAATCCTCGTCCTGATGTCCCCACGTTAACTTCTTTTTCCCTGAAAAGGCTTGATAGGCAGGTTTACCCAAGAAGGCTATTTGCCGCGGCTTATAGGTTTTCATTTTCTGCCTGAACTCACCAATTGCCGCGTCAAATTCCTCTTTAGCTAATTCATCGGCACGAGACGTCGGTCTCGCCACTGCGGTAGTCAACCCATATCCATAGTCAAGAATTTTCCGGTCTTCCCGGGCGTTAATTTCATGGGGAGTAAACCCAGCGAGATAGAGTACCCGCCAAAACCGATTACTCCGGCCGGAAAAATGATGTCCGTCAAGGGCTGACTTAAGCCCGGGATTAATCCCACAAAAAACTATACGCAAATTTGCGTCGAGAATATCTTTTAATGAATTAACCATTATCAAGAACTTACTTAAGCCGAATCTCGCTTACACTTGATCCTTGCGGGATTATCGGAAATACATTGTTTTCTTTGGTTACGGCTACTTCCACCAAAAATGCGCCTTTATGGGCCAGCATTTCAGTCAGTGCGCTTCTTAGCTGACTTCGATCGGAAACGGTTGTCGCCGATATACGATAAGCACCCGCCAAAGCTACAGAATCCGGACTTTCAATGTCCAGAAAGGAATATCTTGAATCGTTGAACATTTCCTGCCATTGCCTGACCATGCCCAAGAAGCGATTATTTAAGATCAGGATCTTTAAATCGATACCGGTTTGCATAATTGTTTCTAATTCCTGTAAGGTCATCTGAAAACCCCATCACCAACTATGGCAATGACAACTTTATCAGGAGCGCCAGACTTCGCACCGATTGCCTCCGGTTATGTTGCTGCGGGTATGGGTAAAGTTGGTGTATCGACCTGTAACCATCTGGTTTTGCCCCACGTCGGACACGATAACCGCTTCACCGCCTGTCAGTTCACTTAACACACGAATGACTTCACCCATGGTAATTCCTCCTTCAATTGGATTTAGCTAATCTTTAATAACGGCTTCGAATTCCTGTTGGTAAAGGGTTTTAAATCGGCTTAGCCAATTCCCATGATCGCGCTTATTGATCTTATCCGTGAGTAACGGCAATGTTTGCTTACAATCGCCACAAAGGGCGACTTCGGCTATAACATTTTTGTCAATCTCAGCGCGATCAATGTCTAGATGGATAATTTTAGCCTGTTTCGCATAGTTATCCAGACGTCCGGTCACGCGATCATCAAAGCGCATCCCAACCGCTATCAGCACATTGCATTCATTAGTCAGTATGTTGGAAGCATAGTTACCGTGCATACCGAGCATACCGACATTCAACGGATGGTTGGTTGGTATTGCACCCGCCCCTAAAATGGTCCATGCCGCTGGCATACCCGCTTTTTCAATGAACGCTTTAAATTCTTCCTCGGCCTTACCTAAGAGTACATCTTGTCCCCAAGCACTAAAGGCCTCGCAGCACGATTTATCAATTCTGCGGCTTTTGAAACCGCATCCTGTTTAACTACTCAATAGTAATTTAAGCTTGGTTAGCACTTAGTGATCTATGACCACACCGTTCGCCTATCGAGAATATTATACCACCCCTCCCTTGAGTCAGTTTATCCGTAAGATTTGGGTACTGGATAATACGACCAATCCCCACCCGATTTCAGACAAGAATGTATTGCCCAATAGCTGTTTTAATTTGGCCTTCGTTCATGGAAACGGCTTAACGATCCATAACCAAAGGGGCCATTTAGACATGCCCCAAGACCGCTACTTCTGCGGACAAGCACGCTACCGGGTAGAGGTCATCATTAAGCCTTTTACCCATGTGACTATGGTACAACTTCACCCTTGGACTCCTTCTAGCTGGACAGCCGATTCGTTAGCCCACACGGTGGATAATATAGTACCCCTGAGAAACATTTTACCTTTGGTGGACAACCTGTTTAGCGGTTACGATCCAGTGTCGATCCAAGCGGCTTATTCTGAAACCTCACTAATTGCGTTTACCCAAGCGCACTTTGCCCAGCTGCCCAACTTAGCCAACTCAACTTTTCCTTTACGGCAGGCTTGTCTACGTCTACAGCAAACGAATGGGTGTTTACGCATCGCTGATCTGGCGGATGAACTACAGTGCTCAACGCGCCAGTTGGAAAAGCAGTTTAAACGTTATTTGGGGTTGACGCCAAAAGAATTGACTCGTATCCTGCGGATACGGGGCGTAATTGATACGCTCCAAACTCAGAAGTCCGCTCATTCGCTGGCCCAAGTAGCGACTGAGTTTGGCTTTTACGACCAAGCCCATTTTATCCGAGTGTTCAGGAACATGATTCGACATGCACCTGGTGAATTTAGGGCGGTTGACTACTTATTACCCCTAAGCGGAACCGGCTATTGATCCGTTCGCATTTGTACAATCCATTCCCTAGAAATAGCCGTAGTTTTGTCCAATTCACTTCTGCTATCTTGCTATGAAATCATTCATCGCTATCCTATCTTTTCTATTAATCTGCTTTTTGGTTGCATCTGGCGTTAAGGCTTGTACCGTTTTTGTCTTAACCGATGGGAAACATACGTACTTATTCAATAATGAGGATTCTAACAATCCACAAACCCGATTATGGTTCATTCCAAAAGGGAAAGGCTTTTACGGATGCGCTTATGTGGGCTATAATGATGGGGAAGCCCAAGGCGGGATCAATACCGAAGGGTTGGCCTTCGACTGGGTTACCGTGGAGGAAGATAGCTATCCAACGGATCCAACTTATGTCCCCGAAAGCCATCTAACCCGTTTACCAGACAATTCCAGTCAATGGATGCTGGAACGGTGCAAAACGGTAGCGGAGGCTATTCAATTTTATAAGACCTACCGAGAAGCTGCCTTCGCAAAAACGACATTGGTTGTTGCCGACAAGTCAGGGGCTTCGGTGGTGATCGGCTCCAAAGACGGTAAAATCTACTTTAATACCACGTTAGTGACCAGGGGATTAGGCTACGGTGAAGCCACCTTCCAAAAGCTCTATGGGACCCAAAAAGCCATTACGATGAACAATGGCGCTCAAATCTTGAGGCAATGTCTGGCACCGGGCGAAGGGGGTACGAAGTATTCGAATGCCTACAATCTCACCAAGGGGGAGATCGTCTTTTACCAGTTCGCACAGGCGATCCAAACGACATCGCTGAACTTAGTCAAGGAGTTAGCCAAGGGCAGTCATTACTACGAGACTCCAACCCTGGCTCAACAAATTCAACGGCCAGCGCTCCCGTTGGCACTGAATATGAATCGGCATATCACCTCGATTTACCAGCCTCTGACGAACCAAGAAACCCTCGTAACCGCTAAAGTCCAACACTTATTTAAGGACGTAACCCTTGGGAAATTGGCATACGATGACTTGTCAGCCCATTTAGCTACCGATCTAAAAAAGGACTCCATGAACGTAAAATCAGTGATGGAACGCCTGGGAAAGCTCAATTCTTTAGAACTTATTCACAAGGCGCAAAACCAGGACCTTACCGACTATAGCTACATTATGAAATTCGACAAAGTGACGATTCTTTGGCAGTTTCTTTTCGATAAGGAGGATAAAATAAGCGATTTCAACAATTTGAGCGTGAGTTGGATTCGGTAAGATCGGGTCTATACAGAAATTTTTCAAACCGTGTGACCCAGTCGAAGGCCAACCCTTCGGTTTTGATCCCGCCTTCGGCAATACCCGAACTGTCCCTGCTAACCGAAACAATCAGACAATAGTTAACGCTATTAAAAGATATGAAGCGACAACTTCTTGCCCTCTTTCTTTTGTCCTTATCGTTCTCCACCTATTCACAAATGAAAGCTATCCCGAATCTTCCGGCTATTAGCCCGGAGGATGCTGGTTTCAACAAAGATTCCATTAATGCACTTACTGATACGCTTTCCAAATTCAAGCAAAGAGATTTCCGGGGATTGATTGTTATTAAAGACAATAAAATTGTACTGGAGAAGTACGTCAATACATTTTGGCGGAATCATATCCATGATATCCGGTCGGCGGGCAAGAGCATTACTGCTTTGCTCCTGGGCGTTGCGATCAAAGACGGATTAGTACAAAATTTAGATCAGGATGTTTACTCTTTTTTTTCTAAAGAGAAGTACCCTTCCATGCACGAAGATTATAAAAAGGTTAAGCTGATTCATTTGCTAAATATGGTTTCAGGTTTAGATGCCGATTCCGATAACCCTAAAACGCCAGGTAGCGAAGGGAAATGGGTAGCAAAGGACGAATGGATAACCTATTTGTTAAGCATTCCATTATCAAGCAAGCCTGGTGAAAAATGGGTCTATGCAGATATAAATGCTGTTTTGATTGGGGCGATCATTGAAGAAAAATCGGGTATGAGTCTAAGGGATTTTGCCAGGCAAAAAATTTTTATCCCTTTGGACATTAACGAGTTTTACTGGTACACGAATGCAGCAAATCAGACGGGTGCTGCCGGCAATCTTTACATTTCCACACTGGACTTTGCAAAGTTGGGGTTATTGGTTGCGAATAAAGGGAAATGGGGCACTACGCAATTAGCCGATTATACTTATATGAATCGTTTATTGAGCGAACAATCTCCTGCCATCGGGGCCTATAATCCGTTGGCCGACGGATATGGGATGCTTTGGTATCGATCTAAACGAAAGTTTGGCACAAGAGAAATAGACTATCTCTGGGCATCCGGCAATGGCGGAAATCATTTGGTGGTTGTTCCGAAAGAAAAAATGGTCATTGCCATGACCTCCGGCGCATACGGCAACTGGTACCCCCATGCAAGGGCCTATTTTATACTTAGTAAGCTATTGCAAGGATTAGAAAAAAATCACTAGCAATCAGCAGGTACCCCTTGTATTGGCCATATGGCGACGGACGGACATAAGCTCGATAGTTGTGCTACTAGTTAGCTTTTGTCCTATTCGGCTAACGGAATTCTATTACCTCCACAACGCCGATGCTTCAACTTTACCATTAAGGCCCAATGACGACACAAGTGATTGTAAGCAAAATTACGATAGAGGTATATAATCTGACATTTGAGAATTGAGTAGTAAATAAAAATTTTACGCGAAAATTGCGACGGTTTTTCTCTCTTTTTTTACATTATTCTTGGAAGTCGTTTTGTACCACTACATACGACCGCTTACTTGTGTTCAATTCAACAAAGCTGAAATGGGCATTCTTGGTTTGTAACTATCACATTAAAAATTCTTACAAAACGCTCCTACAGGAGACGATAAAACCATCATGCCTCTTCTTCAGGAAATGGGGCGTAATCTGAGACATTAAATATGATAAAGATAAAGTTCTCAAAACCGTTCCATAGATTTACAACCCGTTTAATTTAGCGACAAACCAAACCTTTACAACACCCAAAATGGCTAACCCTCGATTAGCAACCCGTCCGTCTGGTTTGCTCACGGTCGTGGTGACAAGCCTAGCTCTGGTAGGGTTTTATCTCGAAATCAACTCCCGGACTTTTCAGCTTTTCGGCAATCTGATCTATCGGGTAGAAACCGATGTTAAAGTGGTCGCTCTGACGTTTGACGACGGACCCACACAGTACACCGGCGAACTGGTCGACCTATTACAGCAGCAGGGTGTAAAGGCGACGTTTTTCCTGATTGGTAGTAACCTCCAAAAGAACCCCGCTTACGGAAGCCGGCTGGCAGAAGCGGGTCATGAGATCGGAAACCATACGTTTTCGCATACTAGAATGATTCTCAAGACCTACGCCACAATTGAACAGGAGATCGAGAAAACGGATAGCATCATTCGAGCAATTACCGGTCAGCGGGAGATCCTGTTTCGCCCTCCCTATTGCAAGAAGTTTATCGGGTTGCCTTACTACCTACGGGAGCATAACCGCAAAACGATTACTTGGGATGTTGAACCCGAATCGTACGCCGACGTACGCCAAAGTAGCAAACGCATCATGCAACACGTTGTCGACCGCACTAAACCGGGCTCCATTATTTTACTACATTGTATGGGGACTGACGACTGGAAGTCTAGGCAGTCGCTACGGGGGTTGATTGTTGGCCTGAAAAAAGCGGGCTATCAATTTGTCACCGTTTCCGAATTACTGAGATATAGGAAGTGACACGTTCCCGACAAAGTTCTATTTTGGTGGACAACTGTAGTGCGGGAAAACCTATCCATTCCTTGCATTAGCTGCTTCTGCTTTGTAATGCATTAATAGCTATCTCACCAAAATCCTCCCAAGGTGGGATGATGGATCGCTCATGCCTCTTCTTCAGGAAATGGGCGATTTTAGTGCTCAAAATTCGTTTGGACTGCAACACTTTACCCGTTGAAGCATCTTTGTGGTAACAGATAAAGGGCTTATGCAACACATAACGAACATTAACCATTTCTATCCATGTCATCCATTACTCAGGCAATATATCGAGTATTACTACTTCCTGCGGACCGATTCTCCTGACTTTGTTAGTCAATATTATGTGTTTCCTAATACACTCCAATCCCTCAATATTCATAAGCACGCCTATTGCTGGATTGAGGAAACAGCCATTTCCGTCTCCAGTAATCAGCAGGCTCCTCCCTTATTAATTGCCCAAGGGCGCTATGAACGGCCTCTTTTTGTCGAATTAAGGGGCATTTCGGATAAGCTTACTATCGTCTTTAAACCGCTGGGGCTGAATCACTTTATCACGAAGCCCCTGATTGAGATTACGCCGAATGCCTCCCAGCTCTTTACCGACTGGGATCAGTATTTGAATCATCAAGCCTTCATTCATTCCTTTTTTAGTACCAGTAATCTTGAGCAGCGAATTCGGTTATTGGAAACCTATCTGGTAGCTATCTACCATCCCATACCCCATGAAAATAGTCTTACGTACGCCCTAGACAGATTGACTGATTTCGGCAATGAACCAACTATTCGGACCATCATTGACGAATTAAGCATGAATGTGAGAACGTTTAATCGATTGTTCATCAAAAATATTGGCTTATCACCGGCTAGTTATCGTAGAGTAGCCCGATTTCGCCATTCATTGCGAGACCAGGTCCTGCATGAGCACTTCAAAAACCTTACTCAGACTGGTTATGACAGTAACTTCTATGACCAGGCTTATTTCGTCAAAACATACCGGCAATTCACAGGGCATAATCCAAAGAAGCTCCTTCAAACGATCAGTAGGCTGGCTAGTAATCAATTACTCATGAAAGTAATCCATTAGGAGCGATACTGTCCAAAAAATACAATTTGCCTCCAAGTTCACTGCTCATATTTGTGCCGACTATTTAATCTGGCATTACATGAAACTATTCCTGATTAGCTTATTCGTACTAGCAATCACTCATGGCGTTAATGGACAAGCTGATTCAGCGGCTGCTTATAACGACCGGGCTTTCACCAGTTACAATCAGAAGAATTACGCTAAAAGCTTGTACTGGATGGAAAAACTCTTTGCCATGGGTTTCAAAGACTACCAGAACAATTATAACTATTACCGAGCGGCTATTAGTGCCTGTCAAACGAATCAGATTGCTAAAGCAAACGCCTATTTTGACGAGTTAGCCAATAAGCACTTACATTACTCGATGTATTATGACTTTAAGCAGGACAGTATGTTGCTTGCCTGTGTGTCGAGCACCCAGGCTTGGAAGAAGGCAATCGCTTATACGAAACCAAAATACGATTCAGTCCAGGCGGCCAATCAGCGCTACTATCAGGGTATAACCGATACAACGAAACGGCTAAATACCTCCGCTCTGTTAGAGGAGCAGCGGTTAGCGAAATTAGTTGGCGAAGGCGATTTTGACCAGGTGTACCAGCGGTTAAAAAACTATAATGCCTATGATGCACCACCGGTAGTAGGGCACTGGACATTATATCAAATCAAGATCAATGATACCTTGACGGTGCCCTTTTTGATCCATATCCCCAAACAATACCGCCCTCGGCAAAAAACACCTTTATATGTCTTCTTACAAGGAGCAGTTCGGGGGCGCCCTCAATTTATGACCCGAGGAAACGTGCCCAGTAACGAAGCTCCTATTTTCAAACACGCTTTGGAGGAAGGCGCCTTTATTCTCTATCCATTTGCACGGAAAGATATTCACTGGTTGTACCATCCACTGGCTTTCCAAGCTATACTAAACGAGGTAGCCTTTCTTAAGTCACTTTATAACATTGATGATAATCGGGTCTGGCTAAGTGGTCATTCAAATGGAGGGGAAGGCGCCTTTTATTTCGCCATTAACCAGCCAACCACATTTGCTTCGTTCCTTGCCTTCACCTATTTCCCTCAGTCGTATATGACCAATACCCCATTACGAAACCTAACCAACCATCGTACCTTTTACGGCATTAGTGCTAAAAACGACCACCTATTTAAACTCAGTAAAGTAGACAGCATTTACCAGTATGCTCAATCAATAGGCGCGAATTGGAAAAATTACGCACTGGATGGTGACCACGGATTGCCAATCAATCAGGCGAACCGGGTAAGCTTTATCTATGATACACTATTTGCTAACGTGCGGAATCCCTTCTCCCCAAAAATCAGGTGGGAAACCGATAATGTCCGAAATGGCCGCTGTGATTGGATCGCCATTACTCAACTCGATACAACGGCTCGGCCAGCGGCATGGGTAAGCTCCTACAATCCTAACATGATGGCGAAGGACAATCGAGTAAAAATAGATTTTAACCCGCATAAAACAGGCGTTATTGAAGCGAACATCCAGAATAATATCGTCAGTGTGAAAACATCCTGTATTCGGGAATTCAGTTTCTATGTCTATCCAGAATTGGTTGATACAACTAAACCTATTTCATTCATTATTAATGGGAAAGCAACCAAGCCAATACCAGTAACCAAGAATAAGAGCGAACTAGCAAAGGCTTTTATCCAAACAAAGGATCGAGTATTATTACCTGTCGCAAAAATGGTTATCTCGGTGAGTCGATAACAGGGAGCAATTAAAAAGGCCAACTTAATCCTAATTACCTGCTTATAATTGACTTGCAAATGGCTCACTAAAATCAACTAGTATTAGCTTAGTCTTTCTCAATAAACGGGCGTGGCTGTTGCACAGCTCTGCATTCTACATCGATTTTCATTTTCTGAATAAGCGAAAAGGATTTTCTGCCATCGGCCTTCTCCACTTAGTTGAGAAAAAGGAGAGTGTTCCATAAAGTGTGTCAAGTTATGATTTACTAATTTGACAATCACATGGAAACAGAAGGGAAGAAAAACGGCTTCGACTATGAAGCATTCCGTCAAACCACTATCGCCAAAATGTTGGCAGGTGACAAGGAGCTAACGGGCAAAGATGGGTTGCTGGCCCCACTCTTGAAAGATCTATTGGATGCGGCCTTATCGGGTGAGATGCAGGTGCATGTTGACCAAAACCGTCCCAACCGACGCAATGGCAGTAAGACCAAGCAGGTCAAAACACCTCATGGGCCGATTAGCGTGGAGATGCCGCGTGATCGGGACGGCTCCTTCGAGCCAAAGCTCATTGGGAAACGGCAAACGACACTAGGCGAAGGGCTAGATAATCGCATCCTCTCCCTCTACAGCAAGGGCATGTCCTATGAGGATATTCAGGATCATCTTCAGGACTTGTACGGCTTGGAAATCAGCACCGGTCAGCTCTCAGCCATTACGGATAACGTACTTCCGTTGATTGACCTGTTTAGGATTCAGAATAGGCCAAACAAAGCATTCCTGTTTGGCCGAATTGGCTCGCAGTGGATAACAGGTAATCTGTGTTCCATAAATCTGAGGTTTAAGTTGTTCGGTCACCAGCCGATCCTCCATCATGGCCACTAATGAAAAAGGTGGGCCAGCTCGTTGAATGAGGGAGAAATAGACCTTGAACTTAGGGGAATGTTGAAGCACGTACCAGGCAGCCTCATTGGTGGGTTTACCGACCAGCGAGCGACCGGGATATCCACAGCTTTTGATGATCTGCTCTATCCGAATCAGATTTAGACTGTCTACTCGGTTATGACACCTCCATAAGGCTCCAGTCAAGTCGGCTTTGATCTGGAAGGCTGTCATTAGTGTGCAACAATAACAACTATTCGGAAAAGCCAATAATCAGAATGAATTGCGAGTCCTTCAAACTTTACTTTTCACTCCTACAATGAACAGATAGGCGAAGTTTCAGCAGCCATTTTTGAGAATACGATTTGACTACTGACTCTTTTCTGCTACATTTCCTCTCCTTTCATGTAAACCAGTAAATGAATGAAAGATGCCAGATCAAACCATCAGGACTTAGTAGATACGACTGTCACGCCCCTAAGGGGCATAATGATCATGGCAGGTTCGATCTTAGCCCTTATAATTGCGGTTGCTCTACCCTTTGGTGAGGCTTTATTTGCTGGACTCCAGAGTAAATACCTGATCAAACAGATCATGGGCAAAAAATAGCTAGAGACATGTTAACGCTCAGCGTTTCAGCAGTAAAAGGTTTTTAACCCTTCCAGGGATTCCACTGATAGGCTTGGCTTGCCTTTCGGAGGCAGGTTGGCGAATGAACCAGTCTTATGTATATCACTGCGCTTAAAAGCTAATTTTTAGCTGGGTTTGTAGGCCCAATAAATAATCATTCCAGGACGTATAAGCGATTGGGTAGTCTCCTGAAGGGGTATTTATACGATAAGCCGCAGTGGGTTGGACAACCAACGCCAAATTAGGCATTACTCGATAATGTACACCCATGCCAACCATACCATATAGCGTAAAGGCATTGGTGGTGCCTTCGTCAATTTTGTGATAGGAACTAATCCCGGTATCTGTATTGGTAATACGGTAATTATGATTGGCTAAAAGTCCCGCTGAAAAATATGGTGATACGCGACGAGCGGATGAAGTATAATTCAGTAAAAGAGGTACTTGCCAATTCTCATAGCGTCTTGCCTGAGTCGCTATGGACGTAAAATTATCATACCGCAACTTAGCTGAAGAATAGTTATATAAAATAGCGGCAGAGAGCGACCATTTCGGGGTAAAGGCATAGGCAGTCGTCAGGCCAACTGAAATTCCTGAGCTGGTTTGTGTACCCTTAGAAGCATTTGTATGTTCAACCTGTGCTACCCAATTAAGGTGCTGATAAGAGGGAGAGAGCGTGGGTGCAATCGAAAATCGACTTTGCCCCATTGATGCGGTGGTCAATAGCGAACCGACAAGCAGAGCGGTCAGATAGGGAGTAGTTATCTTTTTCATGCGTATGAATTAGCTGGTATTAATTAATAAATGGACGGAGGATAAGGGTCTTTACTTCTTGTAAGTTTATGCTATCTCCATAAAAGAAACAATTTAAAATTTGTTAATTCATAATTATAGTATTCTAGAATCTTGTGTCTATTTGTGGAATGAACTCATAATAGAAATTAATCTAAAAGTTTTTATTCAATCTGATGGCCACGCAACTATTATTCCAGAAAAGGAATCTAGGTTCTAATTGCCCCTTAACCTAAAGCTTAACAGCCACTCACTCGAGTAAACACACTTCAGAAATGGTACCTTAGTTGAGTTTGTAAGCTTATCTGATAGGTATGATAATAACTATAGTAAGGAGGAGATTGTAGACTATAGTGAATCGTTGGCTGCGCCATGAACGTGAGATTCTTTTGTAATCGATAGCTAATAGCAACTCCCAAAATGGGGGTAAAATCGGTAACCTTGTCAAATTTACCTGGGTCTTCCACCGCATTGACGTCGATATAATGGAAGGAGCTGAAATTAAGCGAAGCACCGGCTGAAAGATAAGTAAGAAAGGAAGCTTATAGGCATATTGGAATATACGCCCGTTGCGGTAGTTAAGGTCCCAATGTGTTAGATTAATAGTATAATCGCCAGAAGTCGCAAAAAACTGAGTAGCCCAAATACCGGCTAAAGCTGACCACTTAGACGAAAGCGTATAGGTGCCCAGTACAGCAACCGAATAGCCAAACCCATTTGACTGGTTGGTAATCAGATCAGTATCTGACACTGAGGCAGGTCCAAAACGGAACGAATTAGTTTATAATCAAGATGGGAATAGACAGGGGCAAGGGTTATGGAGGCCGCAAATCGGTGTTGTCCATAAACCGGATTTAGCCAGGATATATAGCTTTTAATCTAGGGTAGTTCTTTTGTAAAAGCCAGGTTGTCACTCGAATCATTGACCGTGACCCAAGTTAGTGTTTGTCCGGGAGAACCGACAAACCCCTTTCGTAATTCGTTATGACTCCAACCGATGCCATAACTTCCCCGATGTAGCTTTTTTAATAGCTCACTAATTACTTGTGTGGGCAACGGGTAAGCCCTCCCCTTATATATAGACTACCCGAACGCTGTATATGATGGCTGGCCCAATCCATAATTAGCGATCATTAAAGTTGAGCGTTGACGTTCATCCATACTCTGATAGGTAAGAGAAAGACGCGAAAGCGGATTGGTTCGTTTGGGTTGAGGTCAGAGTTCAGACGAATTTTATCGGACTAGGACTTTTTACTGATGAATCAATAGGTTAATCCCCTCTGTTTCAGCCAACCATAGAAGCACGCTATTTTTTTTAAATCATTATGGGCCTGGCTGCCCGTCTTTTTTAATTGAAATCTCAAGAATTTTCTTACTTCTATCTGGCCCCCTGTATATTTTAAAACTGGCCCGCTAAGCTAGCCAAACGAAGACCTAATTTTACCCTAACAAAAAAGGTAATTGAACAGCTCCAACTAGTAAAATCATGCTGAAAACAAGAGTAGAAGCAGTCGTGTACCGCGGCATCACTTCAGTAATGGTGTGTTTGTTGATGAACAGAAAGGGAGGTGTGCTATGAAGGCGATCGTGGTAACCGACCAGGCAGCGGGAACAGCCGGCATGAAACTCGTGGAGCGGCCCGAGCCGCTGGCAGCGATAAACGATGTCGTCGTTGAGGTTCACGCGTCGAGTATCACCGGAGATGAGCTGTCGTGGCCCTCGACCTGGACCGATCGGCTCGATCGTGACCGGACCCCGTCGATCCCCGGCCACGAACTGGCCGGAGTGGTCACCGCCCTCGGCTACGGCACAACGGGACTGTCGGTGGGACAGCGGGTGTTTGGCCTTACCGACTGGTATCGCGACGGCACCCTGGCGGAGTATGTAGCCGTCGAGGCACGCAACCTTGCGCCGTTGCCGGGCGACGTTGACTTCGCTGTGGGCGCGAGTCTGGTGATGCCGGGACTGACCGCATGGCAGGGGCTGTTCGAGCACGGCCACCTTCGGGCGGGGCAGAGCGTCCTGGTGCATGGTGCGGCCGGCATAGTCGGTTCGATGGCGGCCCAGTTCGCCCGTGAGGCTGGCGCCTACGTCATCGGCACCGGGCGCACTGCCGGCCGTCAGACGGCTCTCGACTTCGGCGCACAGGAGTTCGTCGACCTCGATAACGAAGCCTTAGAAGATGTTGGCGGGGTCGATCTGGTTTTTGATGTCCTCGGGGGCGACATCGCGAAGCGGTCTGCGGGCTTGATTCGCGCTGGAGGAACGCTGGTGACCATCACCGGCCCAACCGATATACGGCCCACAGGAGGGCTGACTATTGACTTTGTCGTCGTACCCGATCGAGCCCAATTGAATGAGGTCGTCCAGCGGTTCCGAGCGGGACGTCTGCGGCCGAACATCGGCCACATCGCTACCCTTGACAACGCTGTTGCCGCCTTCAATCCGACCAGTCGAGTCAAGGGGAAGACGATCATCCGTGTTCGTCCGTGAGACGGCGAGCGATTCTGTTCCTCCTGGATCATTGCCCGCCCCGCCCTGAAGCGGTGGACGATGAAATTGTCAAAAAAACGGGCTATCGCTTCAGGCGAATACATCGATAAAGTGCCTATACAAATTCGGTATCAGTTAATTGTTTAGCTATAAATGATCACCAGTAAAACGGAACATTTTCTTCAGATTTTTTTACGAGTTGCCATCGCTGCCACAATGCTTTCAGCGGTTGCCGACCGGTTTGGTCTTTGGGGACCTGACTCTAGCTGGGGCAACTGGCAGAATTTTGAAAAATACACGGGGGAAGTTACTTCTTTTCTCCCAGGAATTTTGAGCAAATTCTCCGCTTACGCTGCCACATTTTTCGAAATACTATTGTCGGTTATGCTGGTTTCAGGCTTTAAGACAAAACTAGCAGCCATTGGCACAGGCATTCTTTTGTTGATGTTTGCCCTAGCCATGAGCGTCTCTTTGGGGATAAAAGCCCCTTTCGATTATTCGGTTTGGGTGGGGAGTGCAGCCGCCTTTTTACTGGCTGCTCAACAGGACGACCCGTTGAAGCGGCAGAGACCGCTTTATTCCAGCTCAAAGGAATCATAAATCCAGTGACTGAAGTTGCGGAAATGGATCGGTGCGAGTCATGTACACTATACTTCAGACAACATAAACGATGAATAGTCCGCCAACATACATTTAAATCATGATGCGTAAAAAAGAAACTAGTCACCTGTTTGCCAAAGACATAACGGGCGATATTGTCAAAGGCCGACAGGAAGTTGTCATCAACTGGCGCGCTGGACAACTACTCATGGATGAGCCGACTTTTAACGGCGGAAAAGACATCGGACCCGATCCGTTTAGTGCCGTACTTTCGGGACTAGTGGCCTGTACACTCACTACGCTTAGAATGTATGTCAGGAAAAAGGGGTGGGATATTTCTGACATACACGTCGCGGTTAACATGCAACAACGGCGAGAACCCTTCCAAACCCTGATAGAGCGTACTATATTTTTTGGTCAACCAGTCAGTGATGAACAACGAGAACGGTTGTTATATATCGCTAAAAATTGCCCCGTTGCGAGATTATTACAGGGCGAGATCATAATTGATACCGATTTGTCAGATGACAAAAGCGTTCGCGCTGGCAGGGGTACCTATCCACCAATTGATCATGAAGCTGCGGCTGTAACGCAAGATTATTCTGAACAGCTATAACTACTGCACTTGAAATTTATAACCTTTGGATAGAACGTTATCCGATTTCATGAGCAATTGATTTATTCTGGTTCAGCCTTACCAGACGGTAACCCGGATATATAGTACGATAACTACTCTGATACGGGTTGTTGAGGTCTGAATCTAAACACAAGTAGTGTATGGGTTAAGGTCCTATTTTGCTAGTGGCTGGATGGGGCCTTTGTTGCTGGTAAAAAAAACGCCCGACCTTCTCGAAATCGGGCGATGCATTCCATCAACTAAAAACCAGGGCTTCAATAACTTCACTTGCTGGCGTTTCTGAGCGGTATTGACCTGCAAGAGTAATAGCCCCTTGCCCATACCAACCGGCACACTCACCCGTTCTAGTGAGCCCGCTTCGTCAAGTCGCTGGTGATGCAAAACCCGGCCCTGAAGATCCGTCAGATTCAACTGCACTGATTGGCCTGTTACCCCACGAATCTCAACCCCGACGGATTTTCACTCTACTGGATTACCTAGTATCTTCACCTACAACTCCATTCCCGCTTCTGCCACGCCCACTCGGGTGAGTGCCTTGCTTACAAGGAATACAATTTAAGGTAACTCTGCGTGGCCTGCCGAAGGAGTAGAGTAACTCAAAATTGTGAGTAATCGAAAGTAGCAGGTCCAACTCATTTTTTTAACACAGCAGCAACTGATAAAGGGAAGTTTGCTTATTGCGTAAGATGTAAATTTCCTTGTTTGCCAAGAGTTTGCCAATTAATAATATGAAAGCTAGCGGCTAACCTTAAATTACTATAGACACAAGAATCTTAATGATGGATTTCACTTTGTATACTCTATAAAATATCTTGTCTTATAAACTTAAAAGAGCCAATTGCAGGGCATTGACTACATTTTGAAGTTCATGTATAGGCTTCAGGTCACACAAAAACGTTCTTTCCAAAGTATTTAAGCTTTATTCTGATGACGATTGGCTTTATATTTGGGTTACAGAAGATGAAGAATAAAGGCTAAAATATTGAGAATAAGTGTATTAGCGGATTGTTTTGACAGATCCTACGAGTGCGCTTAAGATTAGGCATAAAGCCTTATAAGTCCTTGATTTATAAGGCTTTTTTCTGTTTGGAGGGCTATAAGTCCATTTTATCGGGTTAAAGAAAGCAATAGGGGCATCAAAAAGTTAATTACACGGTTTCTCTCTCCATTTCCACCATTCGCCAGTTAATCCAGCTGCTGTCATTTGCTCACCACTCATAGTATCGAAGGATGAATGGAAAAATTTTTCCAGGCAAATCCTTTCCCCACTTGGGATTGTAGCGCTAAACATTTTTACTGCCATGAAACTATATGAACACTCGCTACCAGCTGTACATTTTACCCCATCAAAATAATCGCCATCCGCATTATAATGTAATTGAATCGTTTCAGTGGTACCGTTACTATAAGTAACCCAAACTCTGATGATACTTCCATCAACTGAGTATTTACCTTCGGTATACGTATTAAATGGATGGGCACATCGCGCAAGTATTTTTGTCCCTCTGTTTTCTATAAATGCGTCAAGAGGGTTTACTTGACGAGCTTGGGCAAAAGAATTTGAGCTAAAATGAATTGAAGCTACTAATACAAGAAAGAAAACAAATGCCTTTTTCCCGGTTTTTAGTTTTAGCATGTGAATCAATACAGTAGGGGCATAGAGGTCTAAAATAAGTTTCAAGACTCGTTGTGAAATAGTCTTATTCCTGGGCTTAGCGGGGGCAGGAGTAGTTTCCATAAAAGCGTACAGATTTTGGGTGGGAATGAACAGTGAGTTAAACGTTTGCCAATGTCAATATTTTCCAGGCAAGCAGAGGTTGAAGATTCCACCTGACTTTCACTCCTCTATTCCGTCTGGTCACCAAGAGGTAACAGTCGTTCACCACATTTTTTAATAGGGTATTTTCCATACCGTTTAATAAACCTAAGAAAGCTCAATAGGCGTGTAAATCAAATAATAAAAAAGCCGGGAGGGTTACCCCTCCCGGCTTTTTACGGGAAAAAATCATGGTCCAGTTTTCGATTATTTTTACCGGGGGGATAAGCACATCGAGTAGACAATCTAGGCTATCCAGTTCCTATTCAGAGCCAATTTCCCGACCCTTTTTATTATAAATAAAATAGCTATCGTTTTGATATTTACCGAGTTTCCCTTTATTGAAATTTCCGCCTTTATCGAATTTAAAATCAATTATCAGCTTACCTGACTTACTGATATAGCCATATTTTCCATTTAGTTGAACACAGGCTACCCCTTCCTCAAAACCACCATAGACGTTTTCAAAGTGAAAGGGAGTAATCTGTTTCCCGTCCTGATCCAGCAAAGCCCATTTCCCGTTTTGTCTGGCAAAAAATCTTCCATCATTATAATCATAAACCAGATCATAGATAAAGGGTCTGACTACTTTGCCTGTTTTATCGACAAAACCAAATTTACCGTTTAACTCGGCCCTTATTATATTAATTCCAGAAGGAATGGTATTGACGCTTTCATAAATCGGTTGAAGAACAAAATCACCCTGGGTATTGATAACTCCCTGCTTTTTATTTACTGTGACAGTTGTTATCCCGCTTTTATTAAAATCATAGGCATGGTCAAATTGAAGAGGTATAACGATTTCTCCCTGTTTGTTTATAAAGCCATACTTCCCATTTTTATGGACACAGGCTAAGCCTAACGAAAAGGATGGCAGAAAGGTAATACCGCTATAATCTTTAACGTCATATTCTGCTGGAATCACTAATTCTCCGTTCAGGTTAATAAAACCTACCTTCCCGTCTCGAATAATTGCAGACAAGCCTTCACTAAAATCACTACCTTGAGTACCGTTAATAATCAGGGCAGGTTTCAATCTTGTATCCATATAAATGATCCCATCTTTGAAAGGACCAAAATACGCTAAGCCATCCCGAAAATGGAAAGATGAGGGAACTTCTGGTTTGATAATTTCTTCGCCTTTCGTATTCAGACACCCATATAAATTCTTCTTCTTTATCATAAATAGTGTATCACTCTGATATATACTATCATAATCCAATGTTTTCAATGGTTGGCCCTTGCTATCAATGACCATCCATTTGTTTTCCTGCTTAACAACGGCCACTCCCTCATTGAATGTAAAAGCGTCGTCAAACTGAAATGGCAGTAATTGATTGCCCTCTTTATCAATATAACCATATTTCCCATCCTGACATACGACGGCTGATCCATTAACGATGTCACCAGCATAATCAAACTTTGCCGGGATGATTATTTCGTCGTCTGCGTTTTTATACCCGGCAAGTGCCGTATTCCAGTCATAAAAAACAATAGGACCGTCAGCTGCTTTTTTTGCCGATTCTTCAAATTTAGTTTTGAGCAGGGATGATATACTGATATAGGAAAAGAATAAAAGGCCGACTGTCAGTGCTGTAAATAAGGGGGAAAGTAAAAATAGAATCACCTTCCATATTCGCTTTATACTCTGATTTTTCAAAAGTATAAAGAGGTTTATAGGGAATAATGTCAGGCCGGAGAAAACAACTAGCCATACTTTGTTGTACCATTTTTTTGACGTGGTAGTTTCCATATAAAGAACTGGCTCCTCGGGGTTAAAATGAGGGGATACTTGACAGTTTACCTTGTACTAAGTTGGCCTGATAGACCTGACGCAGAAGTCTCAACCAGATTTACGAATCTGTATTCCCGCTAGCTTATGGAACGTAACACCGAATCCACTATTTTCTTTGACAGTATGTTCCTGGTGGATACAGCCTTCATTGCGAAACCTCTTTGAAACAGACTCTGGTGACCTGAGCATCAGCAACATTGCCAATTAGTACAACTTTGGGTAACTGGAAGTTGGCTCGGGAGACGCTGGTTCGAATCCAGTGTTAGCAACTGTGTCGGTAGCTGGAGTGATGAAAGCACCGGCTTGAAGTACCGAGGATCATCAGTTCGAGTCTGGTACGACACCCAGTAAAATAAAAAGCCGCCAGGAGAGCTCCTGGCGGCTTATAATGGGAAAGAAATCATGACTCAGTTTTCGATTATTTTTACCGGGGGAATAAGCACATCGGTTAGACAAACCTGGTCATGCAGTAATGCAGATGGCTTATCAGATACTCCTTTTTTTTCGTTGTTGTTGCCCGTGGTCCCGATACGGTATTTGGAAAGGTTAATTAATAAAACACTGCCTAAAATAACGACCAGACCAATTAGCTGGACTAGTGAGATGGTTTCATGGGCAAACACGATTCCTAAAATAACAGCAATCACTGGATTCACGTAAGCATAGGTACTTACCTGCGTAGCCGAGCGTACCTGTAGTAGCCACACATAGGCGCTATAGGCAATAATTGACCCGAACAGAACAAGATAAGCCAGCGCCAGCCACGCCTGCACGGTGATCTGAGACCAAATTACCCGATCAAATTCGTGATTCAACAAACTAGCGGGCAGAAATACCAGACCAGCGATGACCATCTGCCAGGCTACATTAACGGTTGGCGAACCTTCGGAAGGGTTGTGTTTTGAATAAAGTGACCCCGACGACCAGGCAATGGCTCCGACAAGTAACGACAACATCCCAATGATTTTTGATCGATCCGTGTTTGCTGCCAGCATATCGCTTACCTGCTCACCAAATAGCAGGAGTACACCGATAAAACCAACCATCAACCCGGCCAGCGTCGATTTACTTTTAAGGTTAGTGCTCCAGTTTGGTTTATCAAGTAGCACGAACCAGATGGGTGCCGATGAGACTAATATGGCCACCAACGCGCTGGGCAGGGTTTGTTCTGCCCAAATAACGACACCATTACCCACTACCAAAAGCAATATACCCACTATGGCCGATGTAATAAGGCTGCTTTTAACGAAGATACGTTCGCCCTTAATAAACGACCACAAAAGCAGTATAGCTCCGGCAGCCAGAAAACGCATGGCTCCCATTAGTAAAGGTGGTAGATCCTGAATGGCCATCTGTATAAAGAAATACGTTGAGCCCCAGACAATATAAACGATCGCAAAGGCGACAGCAACCAAAAATGGACTGGCGACTTTCAGGTTATTATGATTCATCATTCCGTCAATTTTCAGGTATTACAAAGAAGATGGTGAGGTGAAAGTGATGTACCGCTGAGCTTCAGTGGCCGGCACATCGACCACCTCAATCCGACGGATCAGGGTTTTTCGACCGTCGGTGATTTCCAGTTTGTATAAGCCAGATCGACTCCCGTCAAAGTTCAGCTTATAGTGATAGGCTCTAGGCGATTTTTTCATAGACAGCTCATGAAGGATCTCATCGTCTGCATTTTTGATCCTGATCGTAACCCCATTTGTCTGACGGACCATTAACATTAAATTTACAGTCCGATTTTCTCCCATGTACGTACCTATTTCAAATGATTTCTCTTTTGCCCATGAAGTAAGCTCCTGATCAGTAGATTGGGCCTTGCCTGCAATGCTCAATACGATCAAAGATAGACTGAGAATCTGAGCGAATAGATGTTTTACCGTTTTCATGTTGTGTGTTCATTAGTGGTTGATTTACGGCTGTAAAGTTGACACCTTTTGATATATTAGTAAAGCGAATTATTTTTGTTGAAATCATGAATAATATTCATCATGGAAATTCGACACCTTCAGATGGTGAAAGAGGTTGCCAGTAGTGGTAACCTGACGAGAGCCGCCGAACAGTTGTTTTTAACACAATCAGCCCTGAGCCATCAGCTGAGGGAAATTGAAGGCTACTTCAACACGCAGCTTTTCATCCGCGATAAAAAACAGATGCGTCTTTCGCAGGCTGGGATGATTGTTTTACAGGCAGCTGAGAAGATACTTCAGGAAGTAGCCGATACGCGGGCTAAGGTTCGAACCCTGATTGACAATGAGGCAGGAGAGATCCGGCTTTGTACGCAATGCTACACCTCCTATCACTGGCTGGCTGGTTTTTTGCGCGAGTTCCAGATGATTTACCCCAAAGTAGATATTAAGATTGAGTTGGAAGCTGCGACCAAGGACGCTGATAAGCACCTGATAACCAATACAATCGATGTGGCCATCACGGAGGGGAATAGCAATCCTAAATTTTTGTATACCCCGCTTTTTCAGGATGAGTTTGTGGCTATCGTTGCCCCCGACCATCCATGGTCTGGTCGCGGCTGGGTCGAGTTAGCCGATTTTGCCGGACAGAATTATGTCATGTATAATATTCCGGACGAGGAAAGTGAAAATTTTATGATGATTTTCAAAAACTGTCGGCCCGCCAAAGTATACAAAATCACCCTTACCGAAGCGATATTGGAAATGGTTAAAGCCGGTATGGGTGTTGCCGTCATGCCAACCTGGGTAGTTCGGCCTTATGTACAATCGGGTCAATTGACTACAGTACCCATCACGGAGGAACGAATTCTTAGAACCTGGTATGCTGCAACCTTAAAGGGCAAACAACAGCCACCATTTACCGGCGCTTTTGTTAAGCAACTAGCCTGTTACATGAAGGAGCTGGATAACTACGCTTGTGCGGTATGATGCTTTACAGTTCGGCATACCATTGCCTGGACCCTGAAGCTATCAGCTATTGAAACAGCCGTTTTTCCCCAAATGATGAGCCATAAGTCGGGAGTTACTAGCGAGATTTACTGAAGGCAGTTTTCTGCGGATGCCCTGGATGATGCAGCTACGGTGTTACTAAAATTAATTCATCCCGCCAGAGGAGCAAAAATAACCCCGATCTGTGTCGATCGGGGTTATTCCCTTATAATCGGAGGAGCTTGACCGTGTGCTGTTGAGTGGACGTCGAAACCCGAATCAGCAACATGCCATGACGGCTCCCGAGTGGTAAACGAACACGGTCCAGACCGCTGGCCTGCGGCAAGGCTTGCTGGTAGTAGGATCGTCCCTGGGTATCGACCAGTTCAACCTGAACAGGCTGACCCATTACTCCGCTAATCTCGATTGTCGCCAATTCTCCCTCAACCGGATTACCCAATAGGTACACCAGTAAACCAGACCCTTCTTCGCCAACTCCAAGCCGGGCCGTTGACGGGCAGTCCCTCAGCCAGTTGTAGGTAAACTCAGTGGTCGTTTCGCTCTGAGTGGCCTGTAGTGTGATAACGGGATTGTCGGTGTACAGCGTCAGCGTGTAAGGTCCCTGATTCCGGGTAGGCCGCATTTCGTTGACGACGGAGAAGCTCACCGAGGAGCCATCCAGCCCTTCGTAGCGTGGATTGAAGCTCACCCGACGCTGACTGGCCGAGACGGTTTCACAGCTCATCGTCGTCACTCCATCAATGCGAAAGGTAGCTGTAGAGAGGGCGTTGACCATCACGCGCACCTGATCGGTGACGGCGGGCGAATCGTCCGAATCGGTTACCGTAACAGTGAACGTTTGCACCCCGCTCAGCCGCGCCCCCACGGTGGCCGAGACCGTACTGGTATTGGTGGCCGACAGGGTACAGCCTACCGGAGCTGCCCAGGTGTAGGAGTAGGGATGGTCCGGCTTTCCGGGTGTGCCCCCCGTGGCTGTTACTGACAGGGTCAATGTATTGCCCGCGTTAACCGTAGTGGAACTGACCCAGGTGGTTAAACTCACCGGGGTGTATTGATGCAGCTTACTCACAAAGATGTCTCTATACCCAGCCGAGGTCAGATTGAACACACCCATTCCCGGATCAAAATCCACCGTACTATAAAAATTGCCAGTGGTATAGATGCTCCCACCCTCATCCACCGCTATCGAACTGCTGAACACATACCCATTGATGCCGCCGACTTGTTTGGCCCAGACAAAGTTGCCCCCCGCGTCGAGCTTACTCACAAAGATGTCAGAATAGGCCGAGGTTAGATTGAATACACCCATCCCCGGATCAAAATCCACCGTATAATAGAAAAGGCCGGTGGTGTAGACGTTACCCGACCCATCCACGGCCACCGAGGTACCGTAATCAAGGCCTTTGCTGCCGACTCCTTTGGCCCAGACAAAGTTACCCCCTGCATCGAGCTTGCTTACAAACATGTCAGAATAGGCCCCCGGCGCCGAGGTCAGCTTGAACACGCCCGCACCGGGATCGAAATCGCCCGTATCCTCGAAATAGCCCGTAGTATAGACGTTGCCCATCTTATCCACCGCTATTGAAGTACCACCATCATGAAATGTACCGCCGAGTTGTTTGGCCCAGACCAGGTTGCCCCCCGCGTTGAACTTGCTCACAAAGATGTCAGTATTCTGCCCCGTCGAGGTCAGCTTGGCCACCCCTGCACCCGGATCAAAGTCCACCGTACCCTCGAAATAGCCGGTGATATAAACGTTACTCATCCCATCCACCATCACCGAGGTGCCTTGATCACCACTGGTGCCGCCGACTGCTTTGGCCCAGACGAAGTTGCCATCCGCATCGAGCTTGCTCACAAACAGGTCAGTATCCCCCGCTGAGGTCAGCTTGAACACGCCCGCACCGGGATCAAAATCGGTCGTACCTAAGAAATAGCCGGTAGTATAAACGTTGCCCGCTCCATCAACCGCTACTGAGTTGCCACCGTCATGACTGATGCCGCTAACTTGTTTGGCCCAGACCAGGTTGCCTCCCGCGTCGAGTTTGCTCACAAACATGTCCTCATATCCTGCTGAGGTCAGTTTGAACACACCCGCACCGGGATCAAAATCGACACTACTCTCGAAATAACCGGTGGTATAAACGTTACCCGACCCATCTACCACTACTGATGTGCCCCTATCATCACCGCTGCCGCTGAGTTGTTTGGCCCAGATAAAGTTGCCCCCCGCGTTGAACTTGCTCACAAAGATGTCATTACCCCCGGTCGAGGTCAGATTGACCACCCCTGCACCCGGATCAAAGTCCACCGTACCCATGAAATAGCCGGTGGTGTAAACGTTACCCATTCCATCTACGGCCACCGACGTGGCCAATTGTTGAAGGCTAGGGTTGGTACCGCCGAGTTGTTTGGCCCAGACGAGTTTCTGGGCCTGGGTGGTCGAAGTAAGCCCCCAACCTAGCAACAGCCAGATGAGTCCCATTATACAGGGGCGGCCAGCCAAGGCTTGCCACCTCTCGAAGCGAGTCAGTCGTTGCCGTCCTAAAAAGATGGGGGATTTGGTCACCATGCAGGGTGATGGGATAGTAGCTTCCGGAAAAGTAACCGGCTGGAAATCAGATTGAACACAATCTGGTAATAAATCGATCATGATAGTATTGGTTAGAAATAAGCTGAACTGACTACGTTTCGCTTTTATGAGTGTATTTGAAGAAAAGGGCTGTGCAAACGTACCGGGAATGCATTTCTCGCTGTTAACAGGCAGGTAACATCTTTTAGCACTCATGTAACATGGCCAAAAAGCGCCTGAAAATCAGGCAAAAACACTCTGAAATTCAAGATTTCACGCCCCAATGTTGTTTTTGCGCCGGTTTATAAATCATTTCTCTAATACTGAGAATATGACAATACCTTACCATCCTTTTATACAATATGTACTATGGCTATACGTCTGCTTGCTCTGCTATTTAGTTTATTCTTCCTGGCTTCTCCGCAGTTGGCGATCGCCCAGCAGAGCAAGCGCGACAGCCTCGACAATCTGCTCAAACACGCCGGCCCTGACACCAACCGAGTCCTTCTTCTGACCAAGGCAGTGGGTGTCTATTACACATATAATCCTCAACAAGCCAAAAAATATGCCGATGAGGCTATGCAATTGGCTCAAAAGCTGGGTTATGGGCGGGGCATTGGGCGCAGCTATATCAGCCTGGGTATTTACCATTGGTTCCAGGGTAATTATCAGACTGCCATGCACTATACAAAAAAAGCGATCCCCTACTTTGAGGAGTTGAAGGATGAGGATGGGTTGGCATCAGCCTATGGAAACATAGGTATAAATTATAAAGGGATGGGGGATTTTTCGAGGGCAACAGAGTACTCCTTTAAAAGCCTCAAACTATGGGAAAAAGTAGGAAACCAGGCCCGGATCGCCTACCTCCTTAACAACATAGGCGTACTCTTGAAGGGCCAGCAGAAGTACGATCAGGCCCTTTATTACTTGCGGCAATCATACACAAAAAGTGAAGGTATCGAACCCAACCATCAAGCGGGTGTTCTGGTGAACATGGGGTCGATCTGTATAGTGACAAAAGACTACCCCAAAGCCATTAGCTATCTGATTCAGGCGCGAACCCGCTACGCAGCACTTAACGAACCAAGTGGCCTGGTCATCTGCGACAACAACCTCGGCGAAACATACGCCCGGTTGGGTCAGTACGCAAAGGCCGAAATGTTTCTCCAGCGGGCGTTGCAACTGGGTAACCAACTCAACGACAAGGACGATATAATGGGGATTCTGCTGGCGCTGGGTGATATTCGGCTAAAGACCAGTCGGGCTGCAGAGAGCTTTGCCTACTTCGACAAAGTCTATGTGTTGGCCAGTGAATCGAAAGACAACGAGAAACGATTGATCGTGTATAAAGGGCTGGAAACGGCCAACGCCCAGACCGGCAACTTTGCGAAAGCCTACCAGTTTCTGTCAAAATGGGTGGCCCTGAACGACTCTGTGTTTGGGGTAGAGAATGCCAAAAAAATTGCCCGAATTCAGGCCGAGTACCAGTCGGAAAAGAAACAGGCAGAGATCGAACTGCTCAAAAAAGATCAGCAGGTATCGCGATTGTGGCGCAACAGTATTGGCACAGGCTTGCTGGCTCTGTTGCTCATTGCGGGGCTGGTGGTGAGTCGGCAACGACTCAAAATTCACAGTGATCAGGTGCTGCTGGATCAAAGCAAACTCGTAGCGGAGAAAAATAGTCAGTTAGAAATTCAAACGCATCTTCTCGAAAATCAGGCAGTTACGCTTACGGAGCAGGCACACCAATTGCAGGAATTAGACGCAGTTAAATCCCGGTTCTTCACCAACATCACGCACGAATTTCGCACTCCGCTGACGCTGATTATGGGGACCTTGAGCGCAAAAATGTATGAGTTGACCACCCGGCCGGAAACCACGCTGCATAAAAACGAGGCCACCGTCATGCAACGCAACGCCCAGCGGCTCCTGCGCTTGATTAACCAGTTACTCGATCTAGCGAAGCTCGAATCGGGTCGGCTCGACTTACAAACACAAACCGGCGACCTGCGCCCGCTGCTCAACGTGGTATCGGCCTTGTTTTCGTCCCTGGCCAGTCAGCGTCATATTCGTTTATCGGTACACCTTTCGCCCTTCCCGCTACCGGTGAGTCACGATCCCGATCAGTTGGAGAAAGTAATGACAAACCTACTGTCAAACGCCTTCAAATTTACCCCGGACGGGGGCGAAATTACCCTTTCTGGTGGGCCAGTACAGGTTCACGAACAGGATTTTGTGGAACTGACGGTCGACGACAGCGGCATTGGTGTAGCGCCTGATCAGGCGACGCAGGTATTTGAGCGGTTTTATCAGGGAACGGCTCCCCAACAGGACCGGCAACCGGGTACGGGCGTCGGGTTGTCGTTAGTCAAAGAGATTGTCGAGTTGCACGGCGGCACCATCCGAATTGACCCCAAATCTACCCCTGGTGCCCGGATTGTTGTTTGCTTACCAATGGCCACCCTGACAACTCCGGCCAGCGAATTGGCCGCCACCGAATCGACTCCCAATCCGGTCGTTCTGGATACCAGCTTCGAGGTTGACGACTCCCTGCCAATTGCCGAATCAGAAGCCACGGCACTACAAATTAGTTCTCCTGATCAGACTACTATGAGCCAGCTGCCGTTGCTGCTGATCGTAGACGATAATGATGACATCCGCCAGTTTATTCGGGAGCAGATGAAACGAACTTACCGGGTACTTGAACGAGAAAACGGCCAGTTGGGACTACTTGCCGCCCAGGAAAATCTGCCCGATCTCATCATTAGCGACTGGATGATGCCCGACATGGACGGCATTGAATTTTGCCAGCGTATCAAAACCGACGAGCGCACCAACCACATTCCGTTTATATTGCTAACGGCCCTTGCGACTCAGGACAAGCGGCTGACGGGCCTCGAAACCGGGGCCGACGATTATCTGACCAAGCCCTTCGATGCGCGGGAGTTGCTGCTTCGTACCCAAAACCTGATTGCCAGCCGACAGATGCTGCACGACCGGTTTAGTCGCGAAATCAGGGTTCAGCCCCAAGATATCACCGTTACCTCCGCCGACGAAAAATTCCTGACGCGGATAATCCGAATTGTGGAAGAAAACATGAGCAATCCCGAGTTTAATGTCGAGCAATTCGGGCGCGAAGTGGGTTTAAGCCGAATGCAACTGCACCGTAAACTCCTCAGTCTGACAGGTCAATCATCGGGCGATTTCATCCGGCTGATGCGGTTGAAGCGTGCGGGCCAACTGTTGGAAGGGCGGGCCGGTAACGTTTCGGAAATTGCTTATGGGGTAGGCTTCAACTCGCTGTCGTACTTTACCAAGTGTTTTCGGGAACAGTTCGGCGTGTTGCCCAGCGATTATCTGGAGACAGTTACCTTGTCGGATACGGGTGGCTTGGTATAGGATACACGTCGTTGATTCCGTCGGCCCAAACCGCTATCGTTTAGTTAGTCAACGGAGCTTATCAAGAGTTACGGTGTATTCACGTCTTTGGCCACGGCGGAGAGAGGTTTGTGGCTGTTGGGCGAAGTCCGGTTGCGTATGCGACTGATTTTAGTTGACAACTAGTAAAATTTGCGACTGGCTGTTACCTTTTACTTGACGATCTATAGCTGAACTATCAAAAAATAGGCTACACAAATTTCCGATAGAATGGTATCGAGAGGTAACTGGTTAAGAAAAGACTTACCGGGTAGGGTAAGTATGTAATCAAGATACCCTCTAGAGGGTATGGATAGTTGGCTGAAGCAGAAATTATGTTTGTAACAAATAGAAAAAACGACGCTTTTATGAAAGGCTGGTCCTTTAACTGCCTGGCAGTCACAGTGTATTGGGTATGTGTATCCCAAACTGCGGTAGCTCAATCGCCCGGTCTGCGTTTCAATCAGATCTGGATTACGACCTCCCAGTCCGATTGTCTGGCCAGAGCCCGGCAAGGCCTCGCCAACGGGCAATATCAAATCACGGGACAGGGCGACTGGTGGGTGGCTTCCACTAACTTAACGACTCGAACAGCCGTTTGCGTTTCGTGTCTTACGGTCGGTTCACAAACACAGGCCTATGTATCGGCAGCAGGGGCCTCCGACCCTCAGGCTAGCCAATGGGTCGACTATCTGGTCAGATACATGGCGGGGCAGGGTTCAACTCTTCCTGCCAATACCGCCGTTAGGGGGCAAGGTTCACCCATAACGCTGCGCTTCAATCAGGCATGGGTGACTCTCTCCCAGTCCGATTGTCTGGCCAAGGCCCGACAAGGCCTCGCCAACGGGCAATATCAAATCACGGCGCAAGGCGACTGGTGGGTGGCTTCCACTAACTTAACGACTCGAACAAGCGTTTGCGTTTCGTGTCTTGCGGTCGGCTCCCGAACACAGGCCTATGTATCGGCGGCTAGCCCTTCCGATCCCTCAGCCACGCAATGGGTGGATTATCTCCTCAAATATGTGGCAAGTGGACAGGTGGTCACTAATCCAGTTCAACCTCCCACCAACAACGCAGGTGGTTGCCTACGCAGTACCACCTACGGATTAACCATCGTACCAAATTCAGCACGGGTTGGCCAAACGGTCAAAATTCGATACATGTATCCGGGCGACAAACCCGGTAGTGGCGATTGGATCGGGTGTTTTTATCCCAATACCAAACAGTCATACACCGGCTTCTGGACATACTTGACCAAGGTTAATGGTTGTGAGTACGATTTTGTGGTACCCAGTATCAACCCAGGACCCATGCAGTTTCGATACATTCTGGAAGGAGGCTACGACAAGATAACGGCTACTGCCGAGTTTGTTGTATTGCCATAAAAACCGTTTTGAGCAGGTTAGTTGCGTTGAGTTCCAAGGAACGTGAACAAAACAAACGACCTGCTGTTGCCGATACTTCATGACCTAAAGTCGGAGCCATACAACAGCCTTTTAGCTCTGATCTATTACTGATTACGAAGCCGTTTGAACGTTTAGCTGTATATCGTCTGCCCAAGCGTTCAGCTTCTAATTTCTCGACTTCCGCCAGACGCAAGTGCTATGCGTCATGAATGAAATTCACTCCCTCCGACTGTAGTTGAGGACCGGTAGTAAACCAGGATTTGACGGGCTGCTCGGTACCTGGATTTACCCATTAGAGGCCTAATGGGTAATTTTTCGCACTGATAATAATTACTTATCGTGTGTTATCACGAAGGGTATCCTTCAATTACTCCTCCAGCTACTGTTCAATTATGACAAAAACAATTAAAAACTTTTGTGCAACCAATTAGTTGCTTATATTTGCAACCAATTAGTTGCGCAAACGAATCAATGAAGTAATGAGACGGGATATATTTCAGGCAATTGCCGACCCAACAAGGCGGGCTATCATAGTACTCATTGCTTCTCAGCCAATGACACCCAATGCCATTGCCGAACACTTTGATACAACCCGGCAAGCCGTTTCCAAGCATCTCCGTTTACTAGCGGAATGCGAATTGGTAATACCAGAGCATAGGGGACGGGAAATTTACTATCGGCTCGAAATAACCAAAATGAAAGAAGTTGATCAGTGGCTTGACCAGTTCAAGAAGCTATGGGAAAGCCGCTTTAACGAGCTTGACAATGTATTATTAACAATTAAAAACGAACAAAAATGAACACCAACTTAACGTTTGATTTTTCTGTAAATAAGGAAAATAACACAATATTAGTAAAAAGAGAATTTGCGGCAGAACGACCTTTGGTTTGGGATGCGTACACGAAAAGCGAAATCCTTGATCTATGGTGGGCTCCCAAACCCTGGAAAGCAAGAACAAAAACAATGGACTTTAGAGAAGGTGGCCATTGGCATTACGCCATGGTAGGACCCGAAGGCGAAGAACATTGGGCCTGGATAGATTACCAGAGCATTCAGGTGCAAAAAAAATTCACAGGTTTAGATGCCTTTGCCGACGAAGCAGGTAACATTAATAAAGGTTTACCACGATCGAAATGGGAAGTTGTCTTTGAAGACAAAGGGCCGGTAACGCTTGTAGAACTCCACATTTCCTATGACGATTTGGCTCAACTTGAGACAACACTTCAAATGGGCTTTAAGGAAGGACTAGCCTTGGCCATGGAAGGATTAGATGAGTTACTTGCTACATTAAAAAAATAAACCGAACATAACACAGTGCTTTTCTGGTAGTGCAACGATCGATGCGACCCATTTGAATCGGACCGCACTGGTTTGAGACGGCATTGCGGTCCGAATCTACCCAAGGCTTTGTACTCGTTTCGTTAAGATAGTCTCTAAATACTTTCCCAGAACATAGAAAAATAGACCCTATGTTCTGGGAAAGTTATATCATCGGTTCTTCAATCGGCCTGGACTGGCTGCGAGCATTCGGTCGCCAATCATATCCGTCAGCTGGACGGAGTCAGCTCGTTCCCAGGTGACAATTAATTCGCCATGATGATTATAGAGTAAAAAGCCTCGACTTTTGCCACCATACCGAAACAAGTGTAAGACGAATACTTCTTGTCCCCAATAACGAGCCTGATGCATCTCCCAACCGTTATTAAAATGGGGGAAGATTTCAATCTCCTTTATCTTGTGGTTCAGCCAGCGCAGCTTGTGTGTTGGCTTGTCACACCAGTGGTGGCGAACGGGTTGTGGGATTGGTTGCCAGGTAATCAGGGCCAGCGCGACTGAGATGCATAAGTTCATAATTGTGAGGTTTAGGAATGGTCATGGGATTGGGTTATTTAGAATTTCATGACAACCATTGCAGCTGTGAAGGCGGCAAATGTCGTGTAGGCGGCTGCCCGATGGTATGGTTTGAGGTCCGGGTTTTGCCCAATTTTTCTAGCAAGTATGTTCGTTGTAATCATTCCGGCAATATGAAGGATTGCCAGATACTTGTGAATTTTAATCGAATTCAATCCCCGTTCCCGTTTGCCAATGAGCGGGGGTGGGGCAGTAAGCGACAATAACGCTGTAGTTGCATAGGTCACGTTGATAATCGTGCCTACCGTTTCATGAGCGCTATGGAGCCGTGTGTAATCATTCCCCTTGGCGTTGTAAAGGTTTGCTCCCAGAATCCCCTGCGCCACAAAGCCCGCCAACGTGACAAATCCCATGACCTGATGACTGACCAGCATGGTTCGCCGGATTTTCAGTTCTTTCTGGCGGTTCTCTGCGTTGAGTGGCGCCAGACCAGTAAGCCGTAGCAGGCCTTTTTGACCCCAGAAAGCCCGTTGTGTAAACACCATGCGGTCAGGCAGCAAAGGTTGTGTTCCGGATGCACTGTCGAAAAGTTCAGTGAGTAAGCTATCGGCAGCGCTTGGCGGCTGAATACGGGTGGTATCCTGCGCCCAAACCGACACGCTGACCAGCAACGAGCCGATCAAAAAAAGAAGTTGTTTCATAGAGAAAGGAGCCCCAACGGCCGGTAGCCCTTGGGGTCGTTGACGTTAGAAATAGGTCGAAAAACCAAACTGAAATCCGGCGGTACGGGCTGGTGGATTTCCCAACAGGTCTGTATCCCACTGATACCGATAGTTGGCCCTGATAACGGTCGTCGGCGAAGGCCGAAAACTGATCGCAGGCACCACCGACCAGAGTTCATCAAAGATATTCTCCCCTGTCTCGTTGAACTTATCCACGTTGTAATCAACCCGTTCAACCCGAAGGGCTACGTTCAGCGCAGCCGTATTCCAGCCGAGCATCCGCCCGCGACGGATAGGATGCACGATGTCGACCCAGCCGCCCTGCTGTTTTCGTCCAAACTGCTGGGTATAGGAGGGCGGCACATTGATATGAGCCCACACTAATTCACCCGTAATAAATGTGCGTGTCGGTAAGGTGGTATTAAAATCGACGGCCCACACATCAACCCGACGACGCTCATCCAAAATAAGCCCGTCATCCTGGAATTTGTTATATACACCTCCCATCCAGGACAGCCCAATTTCGCCCACCTTCCGCCGTTTCAAGGCTGTCTTGAGCGTTACTAAGGGCACCCCGTTGAAGCTTTCTTCAAATCGATCCTGATTGGCTTTCGTAGCAGGTAGAAACGTTCGGTTTTGATCATTGGCGATGATCTGGTCATCGAAACCATTGGTAAGATACGCTTCGTAAGCCCAGACCCAATCGCGGCTATACTTTTTGCCATACAACCCGAATCCAACATTACTCCAGGTGGAGGGAATAATGCGCGTCGAAGAAAGCGGGCGGTCAATAAACTCCCATTTTGGCCCATCGTGGTTTTGGTTGAAAGAACCAATCGGATTCATGATGATGCCTCCACGCAGATTGAAGAGTTGATCAAATTGAATATCCATTGCCGCAAATTCAATGTTGATTTCCTTCGTGCCATCCTCAAACTCGATCTCCGACAGAAATTTAATCCGCCGATTGATGGTGGCCGCTAAGAAGACTGTCATCCGGCGCATCTGAAACGAAAAGCCTTCTGTAACACCATTCGTTTGCATGTATTGCGTATTGGCCTCCAGATAGCCGCCGACCGATACCGGCATTTTACCCGTTGTCAGGAAAGGACGATCATAGGTGGCATCCATGTTCAGCTTAAGTTGCGCATTGGAGGGGCGAAGGGTGGTATCGCGTCCGAATAAGGTGTTCATCGACGCGTTTTGCGTGGTATCTACCTGAGCGAGAGCAGGCAGGGCTGCGAAGGCCCCGCAAAAAAGTAAACGATATTTCATGATCAGGCGATGTGAATAGTGATGATTTGAGGATCTGCTGTGACGCGGTAGGCCGTCAGATTCTTTTCGGCCGGACCTTCGGTTACTTTGCCATTCGCATCGTATTCACTGCCATGCGCCGGGCAGGTCAGATGTCCATCGTGTGCATTGAGTTCGTTGCCCTGATGGGAGCATTTCATCAATACGGCTGAATAATCCGTATCGCTTCGCCGATAGAGATAAATAGGGAAGGACTGTCCTTTCATTTCGACCAGGATAAAGGGTCGTATACTTACTTCCCCTTTCTTGGAAACGGCGTCAAACTCTTTTCGACTGACCTCGATCACATTACCTTTTAAAACAGGCATTTGGGCATAATAAACACTTTTGCAACTGGTCAGCAGGGCTGAAAAGCTGACTACTCCGAGGCAGGCGGCTCCACAGGTCTTTAAGAAATCCTGGCGATTGATCGTTGTATTGGAAGGCATAAAATTTCGGTGTTAGATTGATTATAGGGAGTCTAGAAATACTAAAAGCTTCTCGCGATCCGTAGACGTCAACTGCGTGTAGGCGTCTTTAGCTTTGGTGGCTTCACCGCCATGAAGTCGAATGGCCTCGTCAACCGAATGAGCTCGTCCATCGTGAAGCAGAAAAACACTACCGCCTTGTGAATTTTTTGATAAACCCAAGCCCCAAAGGGGAGGTGTACGCCACTCCGCTGTTTTAGCCGTCCCTTCCGTGTAGCCATCATCCAGACCTTTGCCCATGTCGTGCAAAAGCAGATCGGTGTAAGGAGCGAACGTTTGCTTCGACAAGACGGCTATATCGGATTGGGCGGTCGTCCATTCCGGTGTATGACAGCCGCTACAGCCGCTTTTGACGAATACTTGTTTTCCGGTTACGACATCAGCATCCGTTGCATTCCGTTGAACGGGAACTTTGAGGGTGCGGAGATAGAACACGACAGCATTCACGGTCGAGCTGGCTACTTCCGGGTCGGGAACGCCATCTCCTGCCTGACCTGAGACGGCATAATTGATGGGGTCTTCCGGGTCGAACTCCGACGTGATGCCCATATCCTGCTTATAGGCATTCACTGTTTGGTGAAGCAGGTCGATAGCAGCCGCTTTTTTGCCGAATCGCCCGATATATTTGCCATCGCGGGCTTCATGAAATCCCTGGGGTTTAAAAAAATGAGGAGGAGTGATCCAGTTCGGAACGCCTGAAATGCCATCCCCATTGCGGTCATCGGGATCAGCTTTTGCCAGGATTTGCGCATCGGATAAAGCGCCCAGAAGCCCTAATCCTGTATTGGCCGGAGGCATGAAACGCGATGAGGTGGCACCTGCTGGAATTGTTTCTGCGGTCAGGCCCGGAATTGCCCGGTTTTGCAGCTGTGGCCCTCCGTGGTCCATAAATTTGTTGCCGGTTTCATCCACCTGCCCAAAGCGTGTCAACGTCGTGAAGGGGTGGCCTTTGCCGTCTCCGGCATGGCAACTCCCACAAGATGATGCGACGAATATGGGACCCAGACCTGTGGCGGTTGTAAATATCTCATCGTTAAAGGCGCGATCACCCCGAAGGAATTGGACATTTTGCTCGGGCGTTAGTTCGCCAATAGGCCCGTCGAGCAGATCATGGTCAAGTTTAGCTTCCGGTAGCAGGGCATTACAAGCCACAATACCGAACGTAAACACCGACGTGACCAGGTATAGTAAAGAGGTCTTCTTCATAAATGGAGAATGTGTGAAATGGAAAGACACAAAAGAGGAATGGCACAGACAGCCTGAAGGTCTGCCGATTGACAGACCAAGACTAGCTTAATTGATTGACATTAAGGTCAATAGGTAGGAAAATGGCCCAGAGAGGGCGGTCCCCTTTGCAGGAAGCAGAAGAAAGGTAACGCAACGGGATGCAGATAAGGCTGCTGGAACGTGAGCGTTACATGAGGTTGGGAAACAACAAAAGCGAACTCAAATACGGGCGTATTGTCGTACAGTATGTTCGCTGTGGCCGCTAGCCAGTACAGCTCATTTGAACTGTGATCGTTGGGTTGAAAAGGCCCCTTACAAAACGGATTATAAGGGTGGTTGTGAACGATGATTGTACCATTGGATAGCCGGTGCGCATGTCGAAACACAATAGCGCAACACTGGATGACCAAAAACAGGCCAAACAGTATGTGGGCTATTCGTTCTCGGCGTACGTACAACCAGTTAATCATTTGGCTTATCGTAAATCGCTAGAAATCAACGGATCACGGCATTGCCAAAGATATAAAAAATTCAATGTGATTTAAGGTATTTTTAATGTTATTGAAAGCAAGCGTATAAATAGTTGGTTTACCACCTGTTTTTGCAAATTTGTCCAGCCATTCAGGGGGTTAAGACACTATAAAACAGCAACCCTATTTCAATGGCGCTGGCGCGTCGGTAAAGTGCTTATACTTCCCCAGTAGCAGACCCAGCCAATACGTAATCGGAATAATCACTTTCTTGACAAAAGGAGGAATCTCAGCCATATCGTATTCATGGGCATACCGGGTCAATAGGTAAGCGGCATCGAACGCTTCGGGTTGGGCCTTACCCGATTTGTTCTGAGCCGCATAGATCGCCGACAGATAATAAACAATGCTGTTGGCCGGTTGAATCCAGCCGGTACAGATCAAGTTGTTCGTACCGGCATTCCAGAAACGGTGAGGGATTCCCCGCTTGAAGAGCACGCTTTCACCGGCATTAGCATAGGATGGTTGCTGCCCCTGCACCTGATAGGCTAAAGTACCCGAGACGACCGTAAGTTCTTCATCCTGCATGAAGTGCGTGTGCATGGGTGGCCCTGACTGGGGAGTCACCTGATTTTCGACCAGCACTTTGTCGCCGTTGGGATGGGTCTCGACCGAGAGAAACGTGAGCTTTTCTCCCAGGCAGTTTTGAATTGTATGAGGATAGTTAATTGTCATTTCTTTGTTTGTTTTGTCAAACTTAGTAAATTTAGGACATTGTCCTAAAGTGCCTCATGAATAAAGAAGCAGAAATCGTGGTTAAAGCGTTAGAAATGTTCAATGAACGGGGCATTGAGTACGTTGGACTACGGGAACTGGCAGCGGCCCTGGGCATCAGGGTCGGCAACCTCACCTATTATTTTCCGACCAAAGATGATCTGGTAAACCGGCTTGCTCAAGACTTGTCCAGGTTGAACGAACAGATTGTGGGAGAGGAGCCACTTAGTTTATTTTCGTTTCTGGAGAGGTTTAGAAAAGTCTTTGCGCATCATCTTCAATATCGATGCCTTCTGTTGAGTATTGTGCACCTGATGGAGCAAAACAAGGTGCTGTCGGCAGCCTATAAGGAAACAGAAAAAAAGCGGTCCCTGTCAATTGTGAACAGCCTCTCATCACTGCAGGAATCGGATTATTTATCTCCGGCAGCCGACATTGATTTTCTGGTATCGGTATGTACCCTGACCGCCCGTTTCTGGCTTTCCGAAGCCAGTCTGTCTTATAGCCACCTGAGCCCGGTGGAACAAATCACGCACTATGTCAGACTGCTGGCTAAACTATTCCTACCCTACGCGACAGAGAAGGGTAGCAGGGATATTGGTCGGTTTTTGGCCGGATTATGAGCTTGTCGGGACTTAGAAGACAATGATTTTAATTTCCGTCTAAGACAATCCGTTTCTTACCGGCTTGGGAATAGGCGATTTGGTTCACGAAAACGCTTCGATCAGTGAACGGCTGGTGCTTGGTCAATTTAAACCTATACGGTTTCAAAAACCTCATAGGTTTGTAAAAAGGCCGTCTGTCCTGGATGACAGTGATCACAACCCCCAGGCCGTAGCGTCAACTAACTCTCCCAGCATTTTTTGCAACTCAAACCAATCATTTTATCACCAAATACCGATCAAACCATCGGCACATTTCCCCCAAATAGTCGGGTGGATTTTTGGCCCCTGGAAACGTGGCACCATGCCCTCCGCCAGGGATAGGAACTAGTTTGACTGGCACCCCCACTTTCTGTAGGGCCTGTTCCATCTTTTCGGAGTTTTCGAAGGGTACCGTTTTATCCGCGTCACCGTGGATGAGCAGGAATGGAGGATCGTCCTTCGACACATGATACAATGGAAACGCTTCGTTATAGGTCTTATACTCGACCGTCGTCGAATCAACATTTACGAAGTTGGGCATCATGCCCAGGAAGCTGACCATCCCCGTTGGATCGCCCTTCTCTTTAAATAGAACCCAATCGATCGGTGCCGCCCGAGCTACCACACATTGGACTTTGGCGCTTTCCCGGTTAACGGGGTCCACATCCTTGCGCAGTTCGTTTCCGTCCAACACGCCCAGCATACTCACTAAATGCCCTCCCGAAGAACCACCCGCTGCCCCGATCGGATCGGGGCGAATCCCAAACCGCTTGGCGTGGTAGCGAACGAATCGAACGGCCCGCTGAGCATCTTCGACGGCGGCAGGATACCGAAAGCGAGGAGCCGCCCGGTGGTTGATGGCAAAGACGATATACCCCGCTTCGACCAACGGCTTTACATACTGGAGAGTTTGCGCTATACCCTTTAAGGGTGGGGCATTATAGCCCATTGGCGCATGCCAGCCACTGCCGGCAATAAAAACGATCCCGTAGCCATTTGGCCGGGTGGGATAATGAACATCCATCAGTAAAGCCAGGCCGGAGTACATGCCATACATCTGGTTCTCGTCTACTCGGTAGGGTGAGGATGTCTGGCTCTGGGCAACCAGGGGTAGCAGCAGTAGCCATAAACCAATCGGGATCTTTTTTAGGCATTTCATACGGAATATCATAAGGGGTTAAGGTAAGAATGTCAGACCAAACCGGAATCGATGATGTATTGACTAGCTCGATAATGGGAATGAATTCGTTACTTGATCCTTGTTTCCTAAAAGTGACTCCTGCAAGTCACCCATCAGGCAAAGTTCCTTTCTGAAATTGCGTTGAGGATACGGAAAAGAAGAAGCGGATAGATCGACCCGTTTAGGTCGGCCTAAAGTGTACTTATTTCCTGCAAGCTTACATAATCAGGTTGTTACGACCAATAAAAGGTTTGGAAATCTGCAAGTTAGAACAACAGGCTATAAATTGGCAGTGTCTAATCCTGTATAGGTTGTCCATTTTCTTCTATAATGGACAACCTATACAGGATTAGACACTGCTGCTTTTGACCCGCTGTCTTGTGAACTGTAGTCAACGTCTGCTGACAGCTTCCTACATCAATAACCCGAATTTTGGGTCAGGTTCGAATTGACCGCCATTTGTTGAATAGGAATCGGAAACAACAGATACTTTGGATCGCTCGCGTAATTCTTCTCGTAAAAAGGTTGCAGAAACTTACCGAAGCGGATCAAATCCTGCCGTCTCCAGTTCTCAATATACAGCTCCCGGCCTCGTTCATCGAGTAATGCATTCAGGTCCACAGATGCTAAGGCGCTGGCTCCTCTGGAGGGATGAGTACGAATGGCATTGACCAATGAAACAGCCGTACTGCCATAAGTGCCTGCACTCGTGGCAGTACCACCCCGTAGAATGGCTTCTGCTTTCATCAACAACACATCGGCGAGCCGGAAATACACATAATCATTATCGATCAGACGACTACCATCATTGGCGTAATCAATCGGATATTTAATGGGACGAATTCCCGGTAGCTCCAGATTAGCACCCGTTTCAATAATTTTTACCTCTTTCGAAAAAATCAGGGGATTACCGGGCCTGTCTTTTAAGGGAGCGTCCGTCGTTAAATTGTACTGCTGACCGATCAGAAAACCGGTATTGATGCGATTTCCTGGATTCGCCAGTCCCCCCGGACTCTTATACGCAGCGCCCAGCCGCTTATCGGTTGCTTCGTATTTATCGTAGAAGTCTGGCGGGATTACCCAGCCGTTATTTCCATTGGGGTTTTGGTTCGGATGTAAGAAGGTAACCCATCGGTTCCGCAAGTTTGCGTTCGGAGATACCCCGCCTACATTTTCCTGCGTCCAGATGTTTTCTTTACCGATCGTCGTATTGTTCGGGGCGAAACTGTCGTAATAATTGGCGGTGAACGAATATTTATTGCTATTGATAATCTCATCGCCCAGGCTAATGACCTTGTTCATATCCTCGGCAGCAAAGGTTGGAGCCGCCCGGTTCGCATAGGCGCCTTTGTTGAGGTACAATTTCATCAGGAACACCCGGGCGGCATCTTTATTAGCCAGACCAGCCGGACCATCGGGTAAATTAGCCTGTATGGTCGTTACTTCGCTGATAATGAAATTCAGCGCATCCATGCCTTTGCGCACCTTGGATTCCTGCACGACACTCTCTCCCGGCTCACGGTAAGGCACCTGATCGTACAAGTCCAGTAGCCAGAACATACACCATGCCCGTAAAAACCGGGCTTCGGCTGATTGTTGCGGGGTTGGATTAAAGCGCAGCATATCGGTTGCCGCAAAGATCCCTCCACTCATGTTGTTGAAGGTGTTGATAATGCGGATGTGGTTGCCGTCCCAGCGGTGCTGGTGCAATTGACGCCAGGTGCCATTATCGTCCCAGTCCGGACCTCGGGTAGGGCCCATCATGGCATCGGTAGTCATTTCGCAGAGCGCATTCAACTGCGAATTGTTTTGAAAGGGTTCCCGGATCGAGTTGTAAACGCCCGTTAACAACGCAGCGGTATTGCCCGACGTGGACGGATTGATCTGACTGGCGGTCAAATCGCCCTGAAACTTCTCGACCAGGTCTGTACAACTGCCCAGGCTTAAGACCAGGCCGAGCGTACAGACACGAACTAAATTATTTTTTAAAGACATCGTTGTAAGGGTTTATAAAGAGAAGTTGACACCAAAGGTGATGGTACGAGCGGGTGGATAAGCGGCATAATCGATGCCTACCGACGGTACGCTGTTGATGGCTTTATTGACATTGACCTCCGGATCAAAGCCTGTGTATTTGGTGATCACAAACAGATTTTGCCCTGTTACATAAACTGACGCTCCCCGAATCACCCGGGCTATATTTCCGATGGTGTAAGACAAGGTAGCATTCGTCATTTTCAGATAATCACCTTTCTCGATATAGCGTGAAGAAGGCGTTACCGGGTTGGCAATCGACTCCTTGGTTGGTTCTCTAAACAATGACAAGGCGATGTTTCGTCCCCCATTAATCAACCCCACACTGATGACGGCATTATTGGTGTTATTGTAAATATCCTGCCCGAAAGCGCCGTTCATGTTGGCAATCAGCGAGAACTTTTTATACCGAAGCGTCGTGTTGAGACCTAAAAGGGTTTTGGGGTTGGGGTTACCCACGTAGAAAAAAGTATTACCAGCGTCTTCGTATGTAGCCAGGCCGGTGGATTCATTCATGCCCAGATATCGGCGGGTGTAAAACGCGTTAATGGGTAGGCCATTCTGAATCACTTCCACCGAAACGCCACTAAGGCCCGGCCCATTCAATGCACCCGTCAGGATAGGGGCGGTTAAGCCTGACACACTATTGGTAATAAAGGTAGCATTGGCGCTTAAATCCCAGCTAAAGTTATCCTTTTTGACAATGGCACCATCGATCGCCACTTCCAACCCTTTGTTTTGGATACGGCCATCCAGATTGATCCATCGAATAACTGAGCCGGGAGGAGCGGGCTGAATCGGTGGGCTAGGGAATAACAGATCGGTGGTAGTTTTATTAAAATAATCGACGGTGGCCGTAATCTGGCTGTTCAGCAGCGACACGTCGAAACCGAAGTTATACTGCTTGTCAGACTGCCATTTCAAGTCCGGGTTGGGGTTATTGGTCTGCCCTAACCCGCCGTTATCGGTGAACGAATAGCGGGCCTGCGAAGAACCCGAAGGGAACTCCTGATTACCCGTTTTTCCCCAGCCACCCCGCAGTTTCAGCGAATTGATGCTATTGACGTGGAAAAATTTCTCGTTACTAATGTTCCAGGCGGCCGAAAACGAAGGGAAATATCCATACTTGTTATTCGAGCCAAATTTACTGGAACCGTCGGCGCGGAGTGTAGCCGTTACCAGGTATCGGTCCTTGTAATTACCGATGGCCCGGCCAAAGTACGATTGAAGTTCGGCGGTTGGATCAACAAAGGACGAGACGGTACGACCGGTTGTGTTCGAATACTGGATATAGTCGGTGTAGTCCAGACCGTAATTGCCAAATCCAGACGCAGGCCCTAAAGCACTCATGGCCGATCCCTTGTTGGCAAAGCTCATGTACTCGAAACCGAGTAACGCATTAAGATTAAAGTCCGGCAAAATATCCTTATTGAAGTTTAAGGTGTGCGTAAATTGCTGGGTGCTGAGTTCGTTAGTGCCAATGCTAGCCCAGCCTTTTCCCTGAGTTGCAGAGATATTAATATCCTGATTAATAGACGACCGGCGTCCGCCCGCGCTGTAATTGATACTATACAGCATTCGATATTCCAGCCAGTCCGTGAACTTGAAATAAGGGGATATGCTGGCCAGAACGGTGGTTACCTTGGATTGGTCATTGTACAGCTCAGACATGGCCAACGGATTGATCACCGCCCCAGCTTTGATGTTGAGGCTGCCGTTGGCTTTACGGAGTGAATCGGTCGGGTTCCACTGTAAAGCGTGACCGATCAGGCTTCCGTTCGAACCAGCATCGTTGGTAATGGCCGCAATATCTTCGACGTATTGGCTGGTATTAACATTTATGTCTAATCCCAGTTTTTTACTCTCCAGAAATTTTAAGTTACCCGAAAAATTGGCCGTGTATTTCTTGAAACCCGTCTTATTGATGATGCCTTCCTGGTTCAGATAGCCAGCCGATATACGATATTTGCCCGTTTCGTTGCCACCACTAATAGCAATGGTATAATTCTGTTGCAGACCTTTTCTTAAAATGGAGCCAAAGGGGTCCTCATTTCCACCCCGGTCATTTAACGGGCTTACGCCATAGTACTTGATAGCTTCCCGGTATTGCTCGGCATTGAGCACATTTATTCTTCTGAAAATGGTCGACACGCCTGTATTAAGACCCACATCAATTTTCGCCTGTCCAGCCTGCCCTCGTTTGGTATTGATAATGACAACCCCGTAGGCCGCTCTGGAACCGTAAATCGCCGTAGCCGACGCATCTTTTAAGACGTCGATTGAGGCAATATCAGCCGGGTTCAAAAAATTCAGTGGGTTACCGCCGGGCGTATTGCCCAGGCCATTGGCATTTAACCCAGGTCGTGCGGATCGGTTATCCAGTGGCACCCCATCGACTACGTATAAGGGTTGGCCACTACCCGTAATGGCAGAATTCCCCCGGATCTTAACCGTTGCCGCCCCACCCGGCTGACCGCTGTTATTGAGGATTTGTACACCGGAAACTTTACCCTGAATTAATTGATCGGGAGACGTAAAGTTACCTTTATTGAAATCTTTGGCGGTAACCGACGTCATGGCACCGGTGAGGTCTCTTTTGCGGGCGGTACCATAGCCCACCACGACAACCTCATCGAGCGACTTGGTTTCGGGCTTTAACGTAATATTGACCACCGTTTGGTTGCTTACTGTTACGTCCTGGGAGACATACCCCACAAAACTGAAGGTTAGGGTCGCAACTCCGTCGGGAACGGATAATCGATAGGCCCCGTCTTTATCCGTCACGGTGCCCCGTTGTGTCCCTTTGACCAACACTGATACTCCCGGCAATCCAACCCCCGTCTCATCCGCGACCGTGCCGGAAATAGCCCGGTCGGTGGATTGTTCGTCCGGGATCAGATGAGTCCGGTTGATGAATAGTACATCCGTTGGTTTACCGGGCGAACCGTAACTTGCTGTGAACGAACACAGGGCTAACTGAAGGCAACTCATGCCTAATGCATGTTGCCATTTTTTAGAGAGATTTTTTTTCATAAAAGGATTGAGGGTAAATTATAGAAGATGGCATTCTTGGGAGCCAACAACGTTTTCACCCGGCCGAAACCAGGACGATGTTACGGTTGTCTCCATCACTTTTTGGAGATTAAATTGTCAGTTACCTCTATTTAGTAAGAGCACAGAAAAAAGCCACTGACCTCTTTTAAGGAGAAAAATATTTTTGGCCGACTCTATTCAGTCCGGAGCCAGGAGATTTCGGTCAATGTCGTGGAGGGCTCAGCCAGCTATGAGACGGAAGCCTGGATTGGCCGAGGATCGATTTTATTCGTCCCCAACTTTTGGGCTTGATTCGCGAAAATCATGTCACCTACCGTTCGCTAAATTTGCTGACCAGAAAACCGGAAAAGCTCTACACTTGTGCGGTTGCTTTCACGGCGGAATTGCCAATCAAGCTGACGTGCTTTCAGGGCTATGTCGTCCAATGGCGAACAGCCAGCAACAAATCACCTGTCAATCCACATCGACATAGTTCCATGAAGATCTGTCTCTTACTGTTGAGTAGTTGTATCCTTTCTCTATTTTTCGCTTGTCAGTCTTCTAAGCCCTTAACACTAAGTGATGTATCAAAAGGATTAGAATCTGCTAATAAGTCTGTCAAAAAAGCGGACAATCTGGTTCGGACTACGCAACGGACTTATGCCGACAATAAACCAGTGACTAGAAATTCCCCACCAGCCGGTAGCTCTATTCCCAGAACAACAAGTTTACCCGCTAAGCCCAGACCAGCCTATAAGACCAGTTTTGCCGGGCCTGTCAATTTTACGGGCGGCTATCCGATTTCAAGTCAGATTTTTGTGCCACTGCCCGGAACCTACCCCAAGGGATTTGAGCCCCGCTGGTCCATTAAAGCAGATCAATGGGATAAATTTTTCTTGAAGCACAAGATTGCCTTGAACCTTGAATCGAATACAACCGCTAAATCGGTGCTTCTTAAAGAAGAAACGGCCATTGGAATAATGGACTATCAGGGTCGCACTGTACTGCGATTTGATGCCATCGGCTGCAAGTGTGTAGCAGACCTGGATCTGCCCGCCCAAAAACTGACCCTCAACGAATCGCCCATTAGGTTTGGTCTGAGTAACTTTAGAAAACTACAGGTCAATCCGGCCGATGATCCCAATGCTCCTTGTCAGAACATGGCTTCCTTCACCCATGGAGGCTGGGCCGGTTATATTACACTGAGCGCCAACAGTCAGAGTACTATTACAATGGATCTGTTGCTGGAAAACTATTCCTCACCCCGGTATCGCAATGGGATGCTCACGTATAAATTTTTTGGGACCAACATTGCCATTCCCAATCAAATGACAGCTGATCAGGCGATTGCCGTCAAAAAACGGGATGAAGAACGGGAAGAACAACGAAGACTAGCAGCTATTGCTTATGAGAAAGAAAAAGAAGAAAAGGCGAGACAATTTGAATTGAAAATCAAGAATTCACTTAGTAAGGTGATTAAAGAACAGGCTAGTTTTGTTCATGCAGGCAAATCGGGTTGTTTAAAAGTAGATCAGGGCGTTAACCAAGTGAGATCAGTAGATCCAGGTAAATCGTTTCCGGTATATAGAGATATTCCGACCGATGATGGTAGTTTTAAACGGGTGTATGCAGGCGAATCCCGAACCGAAGACCAAGTGACATACACGCCTGTATCCTATAAAGGTCATCGAAACACTTGTTCATCTCCGGTAACCATTTTGGGTATTAGTAAACATAGGAGTGATAAAGGAACGATTTATTACGAAGATGCATCCATTGTATTAAATTCCAATGAGATAACCGAAACACTGATTGACATTGAAGAGACCTATAATGCCAGAACAGCAGAGGTTGGATCGACTCATTACTTCAAACGATAATTCAGCCTCACCTAATAAGGTGAACTGACAAAAGTGAATGGAGAAAAGATACCCCGAAGCCAGGATGGCAACGTCGCCTGTAATGATTCGCGAATGTCTTCCGCTTTTATTTCTCGGGTATGTACCAGAAGGGGATGGTCATGATCTCCTCTCCCTTGGCAGAGGAGTCGGCCTGGATACGAATCTGTATTGTGTTCTTGCCCATTTTAAGATTAGTCGGCAGCAAAACCGTTTGCCAGCCGCGTTGCTGAGGGTGGTCCCGTTGGGTGAACAGCAGGTCCGGACTACGGTACAACGAATCATTGATAACAATGCGCATCAACTGGTTAATCTGCTGATGGCTCCACTCCGCAAATTGACGGCGCTTTTCGGCTCTGGGCAGGGTATCGCTCCAGACAGGTTCCGGGGCCAGCCTGATCAGGAGCGTATCTAGGGCTTTGGGATAAGCTATATATAACCGAATATAGGGGTCCCGGATCACATCCGCCTGAATGGAAGCCACCTCAATGTACTGGCCATCAGCTCGTTGATTATCATAAGCACTTGAGTTAATATACTGACTATCGACTCGAGCCGTGTACAGATGCCGTTGGTTTAAGCTCATGGTTCGTCGGTCTATCCGGGAAAAGTCAGCCAAAAACTCGAACGCAATTAACACAAAGAAAGCGCCCATCATGAGTCCTATTGTTCGGAGAATTGACTGATACGGAAGGTGACTGTAGAAGGTGTTGAGAATAAAGACAAAGGGTGTGTAGAGCCCCCAAAAAAGTAGTTTGGTCAGGGTTCCGAATCGATAGTTCAGATTACCCCCGACCGGGTGGGCTCTGACCTTAGGTAAACTCAGAACAATACTGGCCAGCAGATAGCAGGCAAAAAGCGCATAAGCGGTTAGTTTAATGTTTTTCCAATACGGGTCTGGAATAACTGGTCGTACCAGGGAGTAAACCAGTACGGTCAACAAGTAGGAAAGAGCAATGACGATTAAGCCGAAAACGAATAGAAAAGCGACTGCGAACACAATATTACATCGTCGGTCCAGCCGCAGAATATAGCTATTCAGAGGCCCCAGTTTAGCCGCCATCTTATCCTGGGCATATTTGGTCGTAAAGGGGATTCGGTCGTAATGAATGCCCGTGGGATAAACTGCCAGTAAGCCAACCAGACCAACCCAAAACGCACGCATGACGAAATTAGTCAGAAAAGCCACGAATAAGACATAGCACGTTGCCTTGATCATGCTATAGGCCATCAAAGGAAAGAGCCCTTGCATACCGGCTGTTTGGCTCATTAAATTATAGCGAAAGTAATCGAAAGCCTCATCGAGTAAGTCGGGCAGTTGCAGGACGGCAAATAAAGCAGCTCCCGAAATAACCAGTTCGAGATTCCAGCTTTGGGTTGTTAAGTCACGTAGTTTTTCTTCCTGCTGGGGAAGCAGAGTCTCCTTTGGGGCTGGTGTTGGGGTCACTGGTTTATGATTAAGACTACAAAGAGGATTGTACCTGGGTTACGCTCGTCTACCCAATCGATCACGAATGGGCTTCCAAATTTACGGAACAGCGGCCAATGACTTGGTTGCATCTGGACTCAAAGTAGCAAAAAAATAGTCTGGGCATGCTTCTAGACCATTATTGTTGATAACCAGTCAATAGTTCGATTTTAGGACATGCCTTATTTAGCTTAGGAGTTTCGCTCAGATGGGTGCCACCGTACGACGGACTGTGGTTATCAGGAGTAGTATTAGTAACTGTGGCACCCATCTGAGCGAATCTCCAAAAGTTATGAGTCGAACTATAAAGCCCAGCGGTATACGAGCCACAACGGGTACTGGCAACCAGGTGAATGCAGCCCGCTATCGAATCCTTTAACCGTTGCCTTCCTTAGTTAATCTTCACCTCTTCAATATTGTCGCCTTCCTCCCAGTCGAGCAGGTTGTACGGGTCAATTCCGCCCCGTGCTGGCTTTTGTGGCAGTGTCACTTTGATCGTTTGCCTGCCGGAGCGGATGAAGTGTTTCTGCACATACAACTGCTTACCCAGAATTTCGCCGGGCTCAGCGGCAGCGAAGATCCCGACTTCTACCCACTGATTCACCGGCATTTTGGTTTCAACACCAGCGCTATCGGCAACGACTTTTTGCGATTCCACCTCGAAAGTTACCTGCCAGGTGCCTGCCGCCGTTTGTTTAGCCGTTGCTTGCCTGGTGTCGAACGTCCAGATCGTGTTCACTTCAAACAGGTCGTGTAGTAAAGGTTTGAGCGAGTCCGGCGTGACGGCCTGGAGCTCCCGGTACATGTCGATCGTCGTGGCGAGAGATGAAACCTTCTTCTTCACCAGCGTACGCAGCGCACCATTCACGCGGCCCTCGCCCACATATTCACTGAGGGCGTACATCGCATATGGTCCTTTACGGTAGTTGGCCCAGGGGTCCATGGCACGCAGCAGCGGAAGTCCCGTACGCATCGGGGGCCATGGGTCAGGCTGGCGCATGATGCTCATGAATCGCCGTAGGGCTTCGCGCCCTTTCACTTTCTTTACAAGTTGCATCGCGGAGTACCAGGCAAGGCTTTCGGAAATGACACCTCCTCCTTCGGCCATTGCGGGCTTAAGTTGCATACCCCACCATTGATGACCCATTTCGTGAGCCACAATCTCGAAGATTGCGTCGAAACCATCACCTTGCGGGTCCAGCTGGAAAAAGCCCTCCCCTCCGGTGACTACGCCACTCCCATCAACACCCATGCCCATGAAGTTACCGGGTTGTTCGATAATCTGCAGGAAGTGATTTGGGTAGGGGCCGAACTGTGCCGAGTAGTAGTCCAGTGACGCACGTACACTACGGAGCAGGCGCTCGAGGTGCTCCGTATGTCCGGGGTGAACGTAGACCTGGATGTCGACGTGTTTCCACCGTTCGCGATGCACCGTATAGTTGGCAGAGAAGAAGACGTCACGGCCATTGATTGGAACGTCGCTGACATATTGGAAGTATTGGCGCCCCGCTTTGCTCCACCTGCGACGCAACTCGCCCGGCGCAACGGCTACCTGATCGGCATCGGTGCCGATGATTGCTTCAAATGTAGCCGCTGCGCCCGCCGAAACACTCGGATCGATGTCACCAGGCGTGGGCAATGTGACCTGCCGTGGCAAACTGTACTTGCGCCGGTCGTCTGCACTCCAGAGCTCGCGCATTGGCTGGTAACCAATGACTGGAAGGGCATCGCCCGTGAAGTAGGTGCCGTTCTTGAGGATACCCTGACCCGCTCCGTTGCTGCGGAGGCCATTGTTGCGGAAACCACGTGGCTCGAATTGTACGGTAAAACTAAGCGTTAGTGAGTCGCCGGGCTGGAGCGGTTTGTCCAGCGCGTAAATGGAGTGTCCGAGCTTATCATCAGCCACAACCACTTTGGCCGGGCGATCGAACGTCACACGCGTATGGACGTAGAAAGCTGGCTCCAGATGCACAGAACTGATCGGCACAATAGCACGATTAACCAGGCGGTAGCTGCCAAGGATCGTTGCGATTTTCTGATCGGGCTGGATGTCGATGTGCAAATTCGTGGACACGCGCGTTGGTTGTGGAATGCCCTCATACTTCCCGTACTGCCGCTCGTAATCGGCCCGGCGTTGTACCAATTCATTATCAGTGATGTACTCATTGAGCACGTTCGTATTATAAAAGATGAAGCCGCCCAGGAGGAAAATTAGCCCGGCCGAGATTATGGCTAGTCCTGCCGTCGCCCACGTGAACCGAAGTCGCGCTAGTTGCAGTCGCGTTCCAAAACCAGATTCTTTACCGCGTACCCACAGTAATCTAGCCGTGACAGCCAATAGCAGTGCCCATGCTGCCCAATACAGTCTGAACCAAAGCCACGGTCCGATCGACGAGCCAAAGTCCCGCATATCCGTGAACGACCACTCTGGGCCCGATGCATAGACAAGCAGGTGGTGTTCGATGCCAAGAAACGATGAGAAGACCATCAGCAGATACGCAACAAGCCCTACCATCTGTGCCAGGTATTTCTGGTTTACCACCGCCTGCACCGTGATCGCAAGAACGGCGAATAGCAAATAGTCCGTGAGTTTCAGCCCAAGTAAGATCTGCACGTAGCGTACGATCTCGAAATGGTAGTACCCTTTGATCACCTGAACCGTGAGGCCGACAACGATGATGATCGCCATCAATGTGGCCAGAATTAGCCCGAGTCCGATAAACTTGCCGAGGAAAAGAACCCATTCCGGCACCGGCGTTGCGTCGACGTTCTCGCTCAGCCCGGCGTCGCGTTCCCGCCATACCAGTTCACCCGCAAAATAGATAATGAAAAGCGGGACCATTACCCAGTAGTTCGTTGGCGATGTGAGAACGCCGGTGAGGTGCTTCGTCAGCAGATGTGGCGTCCGAGGAAGCAGTGATACCCCCCAGTGCTCCATCTCTATCAGTACCACGAACGTCAGCAGCAGTGGGAATACAATCAGCAGAAAGAGCCCGCCAGGACTCGTCACGATCATGCGAAATGAGCTCTGCGCTACTGCAATCGTCTGACGAAGCTGTGATCTGAGGCCGAACGACTGACGGGCGGACGGGACCAGCATTGTCATCTGTGCCGACACGGTATCAGCAGGCGACGAAACTTTCGTAGCGAACCGTCGCGTGAACACGTTCCACCAATCGGTGGTGGAACGGTGCGCCAATCGAAAGCGCAGATAAATGAAAGTGAGTGTTCCTAGGGAGATGCCAAGCCAGATTAGCCGATTCCAGAGCATCATGCCTTCAAGCGTAAATAGACGAACGTTTTTCTCAACGATGGTCCATTTTGACATCATCTCGTTCATGATGGCCATGATGCCGATGGGGTCTGCCAGCAGAGCCCGCTCATGCAACCCGGCCATATAGAGCGTGAGCGTCACAGGGTAGGAGAGAAAGAACAGGATCAAACTACCAAAGTAGCTCGCCATCGGCCGGCCGGTGAACAGTGCTGCCGAGAACTGGAACGTCGTAGCGATGAGTGCGTTCGTCAACGCAATGAGGCCGTACCCTGTCAGATAGGCAGCCGGGCGAAACGGACCGATGATCTCGGGATTCGCTCCGGGGCCATACACGGCGAGCAGACTACCCACCTGAACGCCGAGCAGAATAAGCGCATGCAGAACAAAGGCTGCCAGAAAGCGCCCGCCGAGATAATCGGCTTTACTGACCGGGCTCGTGAACGTGAGCGGGTGCATCCGGGTTTGTACGTCCCGCGCAGCTGCCTCACCGGTTACGGCCGGTGCGAGGAGCAGCCAGATCTGGCAACTGAACACCGAGACGGCCGTGATAATGAACGGCGAGTTAAGAATGAAATCCTGGGGAAGTGTAATGGGAAGGATGGCTACTCTCGTTGAGAAAAACGCAAATATTACCATTAACACCAGGGAGAGCCACGGCCATGGGCGACGAATCTGGTAAGCGAACTCGAATCGAAAAATCTCCCAGAACTTCATATTAGTCTTCCTTTGTTTGATGTCTATCTCGTTGGCGATTCTGAACGTTACTGACGTGGTCAGTCATTGTGTGGTCCGCCATTGTGGTGAAGTAAACATCCTCGAGGTCAGGCTGCACCAGTTCAAAATCAGCGGGTGTTTCTTCGCTGTACACATGGACGACCGTACGTCCACCAAGCAGTTTTGTGGAGATGATCCTGTGCTCACGGTCTATTTCTGCCAGTTCATTTTTCTGAATGATCTTTCGCCAGATTAGACCGTTCAGCCTTTCCATTGCCTTCAGCGGTTCGGCCTCGTACAGAATCTCACCTTTATTGATAATGGCCATCCGTGTGCACAGCTCGCTGACGTCCTCCACAATGTGGGTTGAGAGGATAACCACACTATTCTCCCCCAGCTCACTTAATAAATTGAGGAAGCGCACCCGCTCTGCCGGGTCCAGCCCGGCCGTCGGTTCGTCGACGATCAGTAGTTTTGGGTTTCCTAACAGGGCTACAGCCACCCCAAAACGCTGCCGCATACCACCCGAATAACCACCCAGCTTTTGTTTACGTACCTCCCAAAGATTCGTCTTATGGAGCAGTGCATCTACGACTTCTCTGCGCGATTTGCGTTCAGAGAAGCCCTTGAGCACAGCGAAATAATCGAGCAGTTTCTCCGCACTTACCTTCGGATAGACGCCAAATTCCTGCGGCAGATAGCCGAGTGTCTGACGCACCTGGTCGGGCTGGTTGACCACATTGATGTCGCCCAGATGGATACTGCCGGTATCCGGTTCCTGCAACGTAGCCAGGATGCGCATGAGCGTCGATTTGCCAGCACCGTTTGGACCCAGCAGTCCATACATGCCAGTAGGAATGGTGAGAGTTACATTTTTCAATGCCTGAACCCCATTGGTCGGTCCGCTGGAGCGAGACCGGCCAAAACGAGACCCGCCGGTGGAATAGGTTTTAGAAACGTCTCGAATTTGTAATTCCATAACTCAGTTAAGGAGAGTTGTTTATGGTTACCTTAATCAAAAATCGAACTCCATCCTTAAGCAGAAGGGCTCATATCGGGCCTTTTGTGTTCGCGTGCCACGCGTTGAAACAACAATGCGGATCCGACAAACAGCATGGCAAAGAATGTATGAAGGCCAAATACGGCAACCATGCCGTTGGCAAAAGCAGGTGTCCCAATGAGCAACGCAATCAAAGGGACCAGCGCCATAGCAAACGCCGTTGCAAACAACGCGCGTGCCATTCCCTGTGGCTCTACGCGTGCGATGATGGCGCCCATGCATCCGACGAGGAGCACTCCGAAATACATCATGTTGGCGGGATCGTCCCCAAGGATGCCACCAACGGCAACATTCATCCAGAGGAGGACGAACACGGTTGCCAGTGCCAGGCCAACGGCGAACCGATATACTCTACTGCTCATTTTTTTCTTCACTACCAGTTCATACGTGAGGCCGATACCACCGAACAGGAGGACAATGGCCAGAACAAAAGCGCCCGGCCTCCAATGCCAAACGGCAAGCAATGTCAATACGAGCGGTATAAGCGCGATGACAGCAACCCATGCTGTCAATCTTCTTCTAGTGTTTTGCATGGCTGATTAATTTTCCTTTGTGAAAACCCGCTCCCCACCGCGCCGTTTGATTATCATCTGGTTTTTCGCGATGTCGAACTCAATGACTAGCACCCCCTCGATTTGAAATTTATTTTCTGCCGTCGCTTCGAGCGGGACCGCAGATTGCCCAGGCGGCTGCGCGTAAAGCGTTTCGCCATCACGGGTGATCATAAATTTAGCAGGAGCTCCAGGGAATGAATAAGCGCCAACGTATTTGTCCAGAACTTCCGGTTTGACAGCGATAGATTCTAAGGCGGGAATCGTAAACGGTTTATTGTAATAAATGTCCATAATGCCGCTCATGATATTGCCTACCGGATAAACCTTTGCGTTCGTTGTGTAGGCCACCGCCAGCTTTTCTTCCGGCAGATAAGCCACCCACGCTCCGTAGTTGTCGGCCCCGCCCGTGTGCCCATAGAAGGTCTTACCGACGAATGTGAAGGGCTCCATACCCGACCCCTCGCCGTCTCTGATCGTTTTCATCTGATCCAGACTCGCCTTTGACACGATCTTCCCGTCGAACAGCGCCTGGATAAATCTGGCCAGGTCATTCGGCGTCGAAATAATCGCGCCCGCGCTGAAGAGGATGCTGGGATGGGTTTCACGCACCGGTTTCCACCCATCGCCGAAGTTCATATAGGTCAGCGCTTCGTCTTTGCTCACATCGATGGTTCCAGTCGCCAGGTACGTATTCGCAAGCCCGATCTTTGCCGTGATTCGTTGCTTGAGGGCTTCCTCATAGGGTTTGCCGGTCACCTTTTCAAGAATAAGGCCTAAAAGCTGATAGCCGGAGTTGCTGTAGGAATGTTTGGTGTCCGGTTCGAAATCGGGCGTGGTTTTGACAATAAGGGCGAGTATCTCATCCTTCGTCACTGGAATCGTGTTCACGTTTTCCTGAGCATTCTGCTCGCGCCTGACGTTGGGAATACCGCTACGATGCCAGAGTAGTTGCTCGATCGTAATTTTCCTGGCGTTTGGCACCTGCGGAAAGAATTTGTCGAGCGTGTCGGTCAACTTAAGTTTTCCTTCCTCGACGAGCTGTAAAATCATTGAAGCGGTGAACATTTTGGTGATCGAACCGATCCGGAACCGGCTCGTAGCGGTCAACGGTTTCTTTTCTGTGCCGTTGATCTGGCTGTAACCGATAGAACGGGCGTAAAGCACGTTACCGTCTTTGGCGATGGTGAGACTCCCCATGGCCTTGTTTTTTTCACTGAGCCGGTCAAAAAACTGGTCCAGTTTAGCTTTGTCCAGCGTTTGGGCGTAGGTGGTGGCCCAAAATGCCCCTATTAGTAAGGTAGCCGATAGTAGTTTAATTTTCATGACTTTAAAAGTGCTTTGAATTTCAAAGTATATTGATAAAAAAATAGGCCAAACCGGGCTGATCTATAGCAGCATTGATTCATACCCTGGAAATAAACTGGTAACCGGAATTGCGTCAGATTCTCTGATCATTTAAACCCAAATAGGTACGGAAATAGAAACGTCACGATAACAGTCCATAAACAGTAAATGGGCAGGTAGGCGGCAATGGCTTTTCCGACTTCGTTAATAGTAGTCTTCTTAGAAATTACCTTAAAAAGCTGCACGGTTACCAACAGAAGATTTAGGAGGATTAACATATTTCCACCCAGAATCGCAGCTCTGTTGGGCGTTATTCCCCATGTTGAAATCCGGAACAAAATAGCTGACAGGGCAATGCCATTAACTAGCACGGTTACAATCGATAGCAGAAAAAGAACCCAAACTTCAGGTCGACTTTTCGTTGTCATGGAAGTTTCGGCAACAGAAAAGAAAATGATGGCCATAACACCAACCAATAACCCATTGAACATCAGCAAAAACTCTCGATCGTTATACGGGTCTTTACCCGAATAAATGATAGCTATCAAATAAATGACCAGCATCACCAGGACGAGTGGACTGAATAGTTTAGCCAGCACGGGCGACACTTTACCGACTAACTGCGGATTGGTCTGGGTAAGGTAAGTGCCAACAATAGGTGCAGCCGGAAGGCCAAAAACGACAACGTTTTCGAAGTAAAACTTTTCAATTTTCAGCCCGATTAGTCCAAAAAGGCCAATGGTCACCCCGGTCATGATTCCACCCGCTATCACGATGAGCGTTGTCATGACAACCAGATCGCCATTATAGCGTAAATAGCCAAGCCGCTTCTCATCATTATTTCTGGTCTCACCAACAAAAGCAAAACTTAGTATCGACCAGAGAAATAAAGGCAAATGAATACACGATAAAATTAGGGTATCGCTCTTTTTAACATCAGGAAGGAAATTGATAAAGAGTAGACCAACGAGGGTCAGGCCAGCGATAGAGGCAATTTTAGGGGTTGCTAAATTATTTTTCCAGGCAAAGTAGGCGGATAATACTGGAAAAATAATAAACCCGATATTCCTGGAATAGAAGAACTCCTGGTCTATGTTGAGAAATGCCGGCAACTTGGCAATAAGCCCGGCCACTAGCGAAGCAATGATCACAAATGATAACTCCCGGCTTGTGCCCCAGGTGAGTTCATCGCTTTCGTAATTCAGGCGTTCATTCCAGAAATCGGCGAGTGTGTTGCCTTTAAGCTCCGGATAGAGCGTACTGAACGCTCGCTTAAAAGGTACCTTGTTGGATCGGTACAACTTTTCGAGTTGCCCTGGGTCGTTTAGATGGGCGATTATTTCGTCTTTCACGCGTTTATACGTTTACAATTTTTAGTCTAAACCGTCTATTATGATGAGGGCCGATCAATTCCACAACGTACCATTTAATCCCAGAACAGTGCCTAGCCAAAGTACAATAATGTATCCAATCAGGCTCAATGGATAAGCCAGTGTTTTTTTCCAGCCGCCCTGATAACGTAAATGGTCGAGGAGGTAATAAATAGCACCGCCTATAGCACCGGCCACCGGGACAATAAGTAAGGGTTTAATCATCCATAGTTTTCCCCAGGCCGGATCAGGCTCGCTAACGGGAAGCAGAAAAAGCGCAATCAGGATTAAAGCGATTGCAGCGCCCTGAATCATCCGTTTTCCAACTGAAGCAGAATGAATGGTCGGTGTTGTTAACTTGGTTCTCTGTGTCATGGTCCTTTCAATTTAAGCGTTATGAATAGTTGTTTAGATGTTCTATTGAAGCACTTTGAAATGCAAAGTGTACGCGTAAAAAAATAGAATCGTTCTTTTTGGAGATACTGATACGGAGCACCTCCGGTGTATCATGTGTGCTTTTAAATACCTCATAAAGTTGAGCACTTGAGTGAATACTACGTATTTTGGTAAGGCCAATTCCCATTGCTTTTCCTGATATCAGTAAGCATTTACTATCATTTTCCAGACGGTAAGGCTATTCAGTAACTCCCTTAATTAGTTTTTCCAGAGCATTTAAGTGATCGGTAAACGCTTTCCGACCGAGCTCCGTAGCGGCATAATTTGTGTTCGATTTTCGGTCGACAAATGATTTTTCCACCCGAATAAACTCTTCTTTCTCCAATGCTTTCAGATGGCTTGCCAGATTGCCGTCGGTCACATCAAGAAATTCCTTGAGTGAATTGAAATCAAGCATATTATTAATAGCCAGGGCTGCCATTATACCAAGCTTGATCCGGCTTTCAAATGCTTTATGTAAACCATTGATCGTTATTTTCACTTTTCGTATCGGTAATGCAAATAAATGCCATATACAATGTGGGCTACACCAAAGCCTAAAGCCCAGCATACCAATCCATACTCAACAAAGCAGGCACTCAGTAAGCCTAATCCTATCTGAATAAGTCCTAAACTTCTCAATACTTCATAGGTATACTGGCTGGCACTGTATAAGGCCAAACCATAAAACAATAAGGTAATTGGGGCCATCAGGCCAATTAATCCATTCGCGATTAATATAAGGATCAAAAGTCCGCCCGCAATCAGTGGAACGGCCATGTTGATCAAGAGTCGCTTCACAAGCGCATTCCAGAGTTTTTCCCCCCTTTTAGTCGCTTTTTTATAAGACAGTAAAATCGCAGTGCCGATAGCCAGAATTAAGACAGTAATGGCTAAAAAAACGACTTTGGGCAGGCCAGCTACTAAATCTCCTGTTTGTATGGTGCTATAAACGAGTTTATCGGGATTAAAATCAAAAACGGTATAGGCAATATAAGCTCCTGCCAATGCATACACGCCTGCCATGATGCCTGCCCAACCGGCAAGCGACAGAAATCTGGAAGAGCGCTCCATGATGGAGCGTATCTGAGCTATATCCTGAATATAATCCTGATCTTCTTTCATTTAAAAGCACTTTGAATTACAAAGTAAACGCGTCAATTGCAGATATGCAATAGGTACCAGCATTATTAATAAAAAACTCGCTACGGTCACCAGGCGGAACACTGGTTTGGATAAGTTCTGGCAACGTTACGCTTCGGCTCGGTTTATGTAATGCTTATGGACTGATTAACGTCCCTTCCGGCATGATCAGACGCTGACTTCAGCGGGGCTAGCTCAAGAAGGTGATGGGTTCTAAAAAGAACGCGTTATGGTAAAAATAGGCCATTCGCTTCGAGCCGTGACACGGTTTTAAACCGTGTCACGGCTCGAAGCGAATGGCCTGGAAAAAATACAGTAGCGACTTGATTACCGCCATTCATAGCTTGATTCACCTTTTCATGCTATGAATGGCAGTTAGAAGCCTGATTTAGCAACTGCTGGTTAGTTTAAATCCCTTAAACCCTTACGTCAATTTCGCAGTGAAAAAGTCAATTGTACGTTTCCAGGCAAGTTCAGCAGCCGCCTTGTCATAACGCGGGGTAGTATCGTTGTGAAAGCCGTGGTTGGCATTCGGGTATACGTAAGCCGTGTATTCCTTATTGTTCTGTTTCAATGCCGCTTCATAAGCTGGCCAACCCGCATTGACCCCTTTGTCCAGTTCTCCATAATGTAATAGGAGAGGAGCCTTTATTTTGGCAACGTCGTCGCCCGTTGGCTGACCGCCATAGAACGGTACAGATGCCGATAAATCGGGAATGCGTACAGCCATCATATTGGCAATCCACCCGCCAAAACAAAAACCGACAACACCCACTTTGCCATTACAATCTTTATGGCTTTTTAGATAATCATAGCCAGCAATAAAATCTTCCAGCATTTCATTCCGGTCCCGTTTACTTTGCAGCGCACGGCCCTCATCGTCAGTACCCGGATAACCGCCTAACGGAGTTAATGCATCTGGTGCGATCGAAATAAAACCGGCCAGAGCCGCTCGTCTGGCGACATCGGCAATGTGCGGATTCAGCCCTCTGTTTTCATGAACCACAACAATGCCGCCGAGTTTCTTTTTCGCGTCTACGGGCATCGATACCAGGGCTTTGATCGTTCCGCCACCTTTTGTCGACGGATAGTTGACGTAGTCTGATTTTAAACGCGGATCATCGGCTTTAATTTGGATAGCGCCCTGGTAATCAGGCATGAGAAAGCTCATCAGCGACGCTACGGTAATCCCGCCCACTGCATAAATAGACAGTTTTTGCATAAAGTCACGCCGGTCGAGCCGGTTGTGAGCATAGTCATCATAAAGATCAAACACTTCCTGTTTGATGTCCTCTTTTTTGATTTCGTTCATATTTATTGGTAAAAAGGGTCTATTCAACTTTTAATGAATTCCAGCCTGTCAGGATAAGCAGCGATCTATTTTGGGTGATTCAAGAGGCTTTCCTTCTTCGCACAAAGCAATGGAATAACCAGTCGGTTTTAATTTCTCTGGCGAACCAGAATTTGCCAGAATTCTGGATTAGAGGGGCGCTTTTGTGGCTACAATCTTCAGATCCAGCGAAAATGTATCATCAATAATCTTGTCAGCAGCCGTGCCAATTATGGCGGCCCGGTACTTTATATCGTAATCAAGCCGATTGACAGCAAACTTGGCGGTGGCCTGTACTACATCGCCAGACAGGTTTATTGTGGCTGGAAACGTCTGTGTTTTAGTCGTTGCTTTCATGGTCAGTTCGCCAACGATCGTATAATTGGGCTCTCCGGGCTTGGCACCGGCGATCGGTTTGGCGCTGGTTATTTTGAAGGTTGAGGTAGGGTATTTTTCTACGGCAAAGAAATCATCCGACCGCAGGTGATTGACCAGTTTTTCATTAAATGGATTCGTCTCACCCTTGTCAACGTCGCGCAGGGTGCTCATATCGGCAACGAAGGTGCCGCCAATGAGTTTATTACCCTCAAGGTTGAGTTGACCTTTGGCCATTTTAACAACACCATTATGTTCTCCGGTTACTTTTTTTGCGTTCCAGCTGATTGTACTTTGGGCGGGATCAACGGAGTAGGTTATGGCTTTAGCAAGGCTCAGCCGAATAGTGGATTTTTCAGGAGCTTCGTCAACTCCAATGCCGGGAAGCAGATCGCCGGTCAGAAATAGTGTTGCCAGGGCGGCACTAAAAATCAGGTTGTTTTGCATATTGTATACCTTGTTTAACAAAAATTATCAGACAAAGTAGTGCTTTTTTTGATAAAGTAAAGGCATTCTGTTAATCAATGGGTTAATGATCGTTTGGAGCCTACCAATGGCTATAATTCATATAATAGCCAGCCGTTTATAACCTGACACCGTAGCTTGCTGTTTTTGAAATCACTGATAAGTAGGCCACAGCAAACGACCACTCATTTTGAATAAAGAGCTGGAAAAGCTGGCCTTTATGAGCGGAAATCGTCTGAAGTTTACCGACGAATAGGTGCTGATTTTCTTGACTATCAGTACAGGATATGGAACGAATCTTACCGTTTGATGTGAATCTAGACTAAACCCGTAAAATCTATAGATTACTTAGCGAGCGGCATAAGTTACACATTAACAGAAGATTACTCGTTAGTTATAGCCTTTAAAATGTCCAAATATATGCGATAATAAAACAATGATTTTTTGTCGCATATATAAATTTAGTTATTTAGCATTCATACAACCTTAACAATACGTTGCTGTAAGGTTCGTCATACTCAACTTATTTTTTTGATTGCTCCCTAATTAAATGTCTTTGATAATGCCAAAGACAGCTCTTCAAATTACTCAACAGTGAATCGTGCTAGTATTGAGTTGGGCTATTTTTTCACATCAATACAATTACCCTTAAAGTTAAGTTTCTGGTAAATAGCCGCGACGATTAGGTCGATCCATGACAAGTAGAGTGGCTCATTTTGTTGCCTGAATGCTTGAAGAAAGTGGAGTGAGATCACCTTTTATTTGCAAGTAAGCAAAGCTCTAGATCAACTCTAGAAACTACTAAAGTTTCTAGTTTATACTAACGATTAGAGCTTTTAGTTGATGTTGCCATTTCATTAATCAAAGGCTGTTTTTTACGCCAGGTCCATCCGAGAAATGTGACTGAACGGGCGAAGCCGTAGTTTTTTCTTCATCCTGCTCCATTAACGGAATAGGCTCCCAAGCATTTCTGAACCCCTATGAGTACTCTAAGCACTGTCAGTGAATGGCTAAAAAAATTCATTGCCATAAGTGTTCTGTTTTTTCTTCTCGCGTCCTGTGCAACAGTTAAGCCAGTCACTCCTCCTCCCCCCCAATTAGAGTATTTTCAAAGTAAAGACTTAACGTTTCCGGCCTATGTAGAAATGGCTGTTCCAAAAATATCAACGATACAAAAAGGAGATATTTTAGGGATAATCATTAGTAGCCTGAACAAAGAGTCCAATGAGATTATGAATTTTTATAACATAAGCTCATTGCCACTAGCCAGTTTTTCGCCTGGTGGTGAGTCAGGTGGAGCTAGTAGTCAACCCCTGGGCTATCCGGTAGATTCGTTAGGTAACGTATCGATACCACTCATTGGAAAGCAAAAACTTGACGGACTGACAATCCAGCAGGCGGAGGGAAAGGTTAAAGACGCTGTTGAAAAAACGCTTAAAGATCCGGCTGTAAATATTCGGTTTATGAATCACAAATTCACCGTGTTAGGGGAAGTGGGCCATGCCGGTATATTTAATCTATTGAACGATCAAACAACTATAATAGAGGCAATTACGGCAGCTGGCGATTTGACCATGTTCGGCAAACGAGACAGTATTCGGGTTATTCGAACGGTTGGTAACAAACGGGAAATTGGCTTAGTAAACCTTCGAAATAGGGATGTATTCATGTCTCCCTATTTCTATATAAGGAACGACGATATCATTTACGTAGAACCTACAAAAGATAAAGCATTACCTGTACCACAACCTCCTCAACAACAGCCCAGCCTATTTATACAGCGGGCACCTATTTACTTAAGTCTGGCAACGACACTTATATCATTGGTGTATTTGCTAACCAGGTAGAAGGTCATTTCTCTACGTAAGCAAACAGAATTCATGAATAACTCTGAACAAGCCTTCGCAGAAGAACAGGAAGAAGATACAAACATCCTGGGATACGTCTTCAAGTATTTGCGGTATTGGTATTTGATTGTGCTGGCACTGGCCATTAGCTTCACTTATGCTTACGTATATCTGAAAAGGTTCACACCAATATACCAGGTTAGCGCAACGCTGCTGATCAAGGATGAAAAAAAAATGAATACCGAGGTGCTCGAAAAATTAGATATGAAAGGCACCAGTAAACTGGTAGAAAATGAAATAGAGGTATTGAAATCAAGAGCATTGATTGGCAAAGTAGTTGACAATCTTAATCTGATTGTTTCTTACTGGACGGAAGGGAAAGCGCGTGATTTAGAGTTATATACCAATAGTCCAATTCGACTGAACGCTACCGAAATAACCGATTACGCTTATAACAATCCACTCTATATTCAGGTAGGTCCCGGAAAAAAGTATCAGTTATTCGATCAGGAGCAGAATAGCCTGGGCACCTTTGAATACAGCCAGTTAGTGAAATCGCAATATGGTAAGTTTAGGGTTTTTGACAAAGATAGCCTGAGTGATAGCTACCCTGTTCCGGTAAGAATTACTTTCCAGAATCGGGATATTCTCATCAATACGTTAACCAGTCAATTACAAATAGCTCTTCTCAATTATGAAAGCAGCCTGATCTCATTAGGTTTCGAAACCTCCCTGCCTAAAAAAGGGAAGGATATATTGACGAAGCTGCTGGACGAATATGCCTTTGCGACCTTAGAAGATAAAAATAGAGAAGCCACCAACACCTTACGTTTTATTGAAGAACGATTAAAACTGGTAACGGCTGAATTAGGCGATGTTGAGGAAAATGTTGAACAATATCGCCGTAAAAAGGGCATTACGGATTTAAGTTCAGAAGCGAATCTTTTTTTAGGTAAAGTTGAAGATAATGACGCCAAACTGAATGAGTTAGCTATTCAGATAAAAGTATTGGAGGGTGTTGAGCAATACCTGAACAGTACGCAGGTTGGCATTGTCGCTCCGGCAACCATGATGGGCATTACAGACCCCATTTTAACATCTTACATCGAGCAGTTGTCCCAGTTAGAAATAGAACGGAGTAAGCTAGCCCAGACGGTTCAGCCAGGCAATCCCTACCTGGAAACGATTAACAATCAGATGCGAAATGTCAAACAGGCTATCCGCGAAAATTTGGCTAACCAGAAGCAGAGTCTGAGTGTAACAAAGAGGAGTTTAACTGACCTGAACACCCGTCTCGAAGGCGCTATTTCAACCATACCCCGTAAAGAAAGAGAGTTTGTGGGTATTAAGCGGCAGGCCAACATTAAAGAAGATTTGTATTTACTGCTACTTAAAACCAGAGAAGAGACAGCTATATCATATGCATCCACCGTTACTGATAGCCGGATCGTCGATGCGCCATTCTCCACAGGAGAGGCCGTAAAACCTAATAAGAGCAATATTTACCTGATGGCCCTTTTACTTGGCCTGGCGATTCCGATTGCTCTGATCACATTAAAAGAAACGTTTACCAATACGGTTCGGTCAAAAAGGGAAATTGAACGAAAAACCGGGATGCGGGTCTTTAGTGAAATCAGCCTTAAAGCTAAAGACGATAAGGGGGAAATAATCGATACAAAGAGCCACAGTTTTATGAGCGAACAAATTCGAATGCTTCGCTCAAATATGCAGTATCTATTTTTAGACGCTCAGGAAGAAATAGGAAAAACTGTTTTGATCACCTCGTCGACCAGCGGAGAAGGTAAAAGTTTCATAGCCCTAAATCTTGCCGCTTCACTGGCTCTTCTGGATAAAAAGGTTGTCATTCTTGGACTAGACTTACGAAAGCCCAAAATTCAGGGCTACCTTAAAATCAGCAATAAAACAGGTATATCCTCTTACCTGATCGGGCGATTAGGCATTGCGGATATCATACAGAGTACCGACATTGATAATTTGTTTGTGATACCCAGCGGCCCAACTCCTCCTAATCCATCTGAATTGATTGCAAATGGCCGGGTCAAGCTGATGATCGAGGGTCTTCGTCACTCATTTGATTATATAATAATTGATACTCCGCCAGTTGGGTTAGTCACAGATGCAACACTTCTGGCAACTTTAGCCGATGTGTGTTTCTATGTTGTACGCTACAAGACAACGGCCAAACTCCATTTGAAAACGATAAGCGATTTAGATAAAAAGAAAATATTTAAGTCGATAAACATCATTTTCAATGCCGTTAAACTTGAGAGTTCGCCAGACCATGCCTACGGATACGGGTACGGGAAAGTAGACTACTACGACGAGGAAAGAAAAAAGAACTGGATTAGTCGTTTATTAACTAAATAAGTATCAACCATTCCGCTTTAGCAAACTACTATCCACGACTTCCATCAAGCGAATGCAAAGATTAGAAGAAACCGCAATCGCGATTGTTGGATTAGGTTACGTTGGACTACCGTTAGCCGTAGAGTTCGGGAAAAAATATACAGTGATAGGATTTGATATTAATAAAGACCGTATTAAACAACTAACTGAAGGATACGATCATACCTTGGAGATTCGGCAGGATCAGATTGTGGCCTCGCATCACTTATCGTTTACCTACGAGGTTGAGGATTTAAAAAACTGTAACGTATATATCGTTACCGTACCTACACCGATTGACAATTTTAAAAAGCCAGATTTAAGTTATTTACTGAAAGCCTCAGCAGTGGTCGGAAAACTGCTAAAAAAAGGCGATCTCGTCATCTACGAATCAACAGTGTATCCGGGTTGCACAGAAGAAGATTGTGTACCTGTACTGGAAAAATGTAGCAATCTGGTCTATAATCAGGATTTTTTCTGTGGCTATTCTCCCGAACGGATCAACCCCGGCGATAAAGAACGAACGCTGACAAAAATTCTTAAAATAACGTCTGGTTCAACGGCCGATACGGCTACGTTTGTTGACCAATTGTACAGCTCAATCATAGAGGCCGGTACATACAGAGCGCCATCAATAAAGGTTGCAGAAGCCGCCAAAGCTATTGAAAATGCTCAGCGTGACATAAACATTTCATTCGTCAATGAACTGGCGCTGATGTTTGACCGAATGGGCATCGATACGAACGATGTACTGGATGCTGCCAGCACCAAATGGAATTTTTTAAAATTCAAGCCCGGATTAGTGGGAGGGCATTGCATCGGTGTTGATCCTTATTATTTGGTTTACAAGGCGCAGAGTCTGGGTTACTATCCACAGGTAATTGCTTCGGGGCGTTTGATTAATGATGGCATGGGAATATTCGTGGCTAAAAAAGTTTTAAAGCGATTGATTTCCAATGGGCTGCAGATTCAACTAAGCCGCGTATTGATCTTAGGCATCACGTTTAAAGAAAATTGCCCTGACACCCGAAATACAAAAGTTGTTGACATCTATTATGAACTTACCGATTTCGGTATCCATGTGGATGTATATGATCCCTGGGCTTTAGCGTCGGATGTGAAGGAGGAATATGGAATTGAATTGATTCCGGATATCGATTTAAAACAATACGACGGAATCATATTGGCCGTGGCGCATAAACAGTTCCTGACACTGGATATTAACGGCTTAAAAAAAGACGATAAATCGATACTTTTTGATGTAAAATCAATTTTCGACAGACGCGTTGTTGATATCCGACTTTGACCCGAATGATTAGCTACAGGGCGTTTCGTTACCGTTACCTTATCCGCACATAGATCAACCCCTCCCTATTATGCACTTTGGTGGACTATCTCTACGGAGCGAGTATCCGAACTTGTCGGATACTTCACAACACTCGCTTAGAGTACCAGCGCTTATTTCTCCCGATCAGTCATCGGTACATAAAAAAATACCAGCCTTATTACAAAAAATCGCGCAGCAGACACCTTGGCACTGTGTCCAGATAGAGGATATTCGGCAGAATAAAACCCAGCAAAAAATAGGAAGCATATACCTTGATGAACTACTTCAGAAAGCACATGACCCAAATCAGGTTTTTGAAAAAGTCCGGCAACTGCTTGTCGGAGACGGTCATTTCGCTTTTCGAATCGTAACGGCAGAGAATATTAAATTCAATATTCAGCAAAAATACCCTTCGCACTTATTCCTTTTATACTACACGATTCATTTCCTGTTCAGGCGGGTGCTGCCCAAACTAAACGGTTTTAGAAAAATAGGCAGGCTACTCAGAATTCCGGTTGATATTTCGAAAGCAGAAATAATTGGCAGGCTTATTTATAAAGGGTTTGATATTGTTGCCATCCAGGAGGGAGACCATGAAACACTAATTGTTGCCAGAATTAACTGGTTGGATAACCCAAGCCAGTCTAAGCCGTTGCCAAATGAAGGGGTTTTATTTCGAATGGAACGGGTAGGTCTGCATGGCAAGCCCATCACTGTTTACAAGTTCCGTTCCATGCACCCTTATGCTGAGTACGTGCAGGAATACCTCTATAAAACAAATGGGATTGATAATGGAGGTAAGTTCCGAAATGACTTTAGAGTGAGCACAGGCGGGCGGTTGATCCGAAAATATTGGATCGACGAACTGCCAATGGTGTTTAACCTCCTGAAAGGAACAATTAAATTAGTAGGAGTGAGGCCTATTAGTGAGCATTATTTTAGCTTATATCCCCCTCATGCACAGGTTGTCAGGCGAAATCACAAGCCGGGTCTACTGCCACCTTTCTACGCTGATCTACCGGCAACATTCGATGAAATTATAGCTTCTGAATTGGCTTACCTGAAGGCATATGAACAGAAACCGTTGGTAACCGACTTGCGCTATCTGCTACTTATCCTTAAGAATATTATTATTAATAAAGCCAGAAGTAAATAACTGCTCGCCCAAATCGATCAATTGTGCTTAATACTGTAAATAACATACAGATGGTTGATTTGAAAAATCAATACTTGAAAATCAAACCAGTTATTGATGCGGCTATTCAGGAATGTATCGATACGAGCAGTTTCATTAAAGGGCCTCAGTTGGGTAGATTCGAAAAACGATTTGCTAACTATCTCAATGTTAGGCATGTTATTGCCTGCGCCAACGGTACCGATGCATTGCAGATAGCCATGATGGCTTTAGATCTCCAGCCCGATGATGAAGTTATTGTTCCAGCCTTTACGTATGTAGCCACTGCCGAAGTTATTGCCTTACTTCGCCTGAAGCCGGTGATGGTTGATGTTGACCCGCAAACATTCACCATTAGCCCGGCGGCCATTGAGCAAGCTATAACCGCGAAAACAAAATTGGTTGTTCCTGTTCACCTCTTCGGTCAGTGCGCCGATATGGAACGAATTGAAACGATTTGTTCGGCCCATGATCTGTTTATGGTAGAAGATGCGGCACAGGCTGTTGGCGCTTCCTACACGTTCAGCAACGGGCATAAGTACTCGGCTGGCGCGATGGGTACGCTGGGTACAACCTCATTTTTTCCTTCCAAAAATTTGGGCTGCTTTGGCGATGGCGGAGCTATCTACACGACGAGTGATGTGTTGGCAGAGAAAGTAAAAATGATTGCGAATCATGGTCAAATCCGAAAATACGAGCACGAAATCATCGGCGTAAATTCCCGGTTAGATTCTATTCAGGCGGCCGTATTAAATGAAAAACTTAACTACCTGACGGAATATACCCAGGCCCGTCAGCAGGTTGCAGCGGCCTATGATGAGGCTTTCGAGAACATTGAAGCCATCGAAGTACCTTATCGAATGCCCGGATCAGACCATGTTTTTCACCAGTATACACTTAAAGTCCCAGCTGCTGAGCGTGACAACCTGCAACTGTACTTAAGTCAGAAAAAAATACCCAGTATGGTATATTATCCCAAGCCGCTACATAGTCAGAAAGCGTATCAAACGATTGGGCGGGTCGTAGGAGATTTGTCGGTAACCGAAGCGTTGTGTAAGCGTGTCATTTCGTTGCCAATTCATACGGAACTGTCTGACGAACAGGTCAGCTATATTTCTGAAGCCATTGTCGATTTTTTTTCCTGAGCCTGTGAATTCCGTTTTTATACATCCCACTGCCGTTGTCGATGATGGTTGCATCATTGGCGAGGGTACTAAAATCTGGCACTTTTCGCATATTATGCCCGACTCCGTAATTGGGCCGAACTGCAACATCGGTCAGAATGTGGTGGTCTCACCCCAGGTTGAATTGGGCCGAAATGTGAAAGTTCAGAACAATGTGTCGATCTACACCGGCGTAACCTGCGATGACGACGTATTTCTGGGGCCATCCATGGTATTTACCAATGTGATTAACCCCCGAAGTGCTATTAACCGACGGGGGCAGTATCAGAAAACCCACGTTGGAAAAGGAGCAAGCATTGGCGCTAATGCGACCATTGTGTGTGGAAATACAATTGGCGAATTTTCCTTTATCGGCGCTGGCGCTGTCGTGACCAAAGATGTTCCTCCCTATGCTTTAGTGATTGGCAATCCGGCCCGGCAGGCTGGCTGGGTCAGTGAATATGGCCACCGTTTAGCGTTCGACGAGGAGGAGAAAGCTACTTGTCCGGAAAGCGGGATGGTTTATGAGCTCAGGCAGGGAAAGGTTTTTCGAATCAGTTAACCCCTCTTTAACTATCTAACACCTTTACTACTCATACTTATGAACAGGTTCGCTCTGATTGGCGCGGCAGGCTTTATTGCACCCCGCCACATGAAAGCTATCAAGGAAACTGGTAGCCAATTAGTAACAGCCTTCGACAAATTTGACTCGGTTGGCGTGATGGACAGTTATTTCCCGGAAGCTGATTTTTTTACAGAGTTTGAGCGATTCGATCGGCACATCGATAAATTACGCCGGTCGGGTCATCCGGTCGACTACGTTAGCATTTGTAGCCCAAACTACCTGCATGATGCCCATATTCGATTTGGTCTGCGGAGTGGTGCCAATGTAATCTGTGAGAAACCACTGGTACTGAATCCATGGAACATCGACGGATTGGCAGAAATAGAAGCCGAAACCGGTAAACAGGTCAATAATATCCTTCAACTACGGCTTCACCCAAGCATTATTGCGCTAAAAAAGCGTATCGAAAACGGACCGGCCCATAAAATTTACGACCTCGATCTTGCCTACATTACCTCACGCGGTAAGTGGTATGGCATAAGCTGGAAAGGCGACATCACGAAGTCGGGAGGTATTGCAACCAATATTGGCGTACACTTTTTCGACATGCTCACCTGGATTTTTGGCTCTGTAAAACAAAACCGTGTGCATGTGCGGGAAGAAAACCAGGCCGCCGGTTATCTGGAACTGGAACGAGCACGAGTACGCTGGTTTTTGAGCACTGACTCCGTTACGCTGCCTGAATCGGTAAAGCTGGCCAACCGGCAAACCTACCGCTCCCTACAAATTGAAGGTGATGAAATAGAGTTCAGTGACGGATTTACCGATTTGCATACAAAGAGTTATGAGCAAATTATGGCGGGTAATGGATATGGTTTGTCTGAGGCTTATCCATCCATCGAAATTGTTAATCACATTCGAAATACTGACCTAACTCGGATTAGCGAAGATTATCACCCGTTAATCCGATTCCAACGACAGTTAGTGGGGCATGAATAATGGCAGGCCAACTTAAAATCATTGCTTTTACGCACAGCTGCCCATTCCTTCCAGCCTGACAAACGTGGACACCAATAAGGAAATTTACGCTCACTCCATTACGCCCCAGAATAGTCTATTTGACCTGCGATTAGCCGAGATATGGCGATATCGTGACCTGCTGATGCTGTTTGTTCGCCGTGATTTTGTGGCGAAATACAAACAGACTATCCTTGGGCCAGTATGGTTTTTTATTCAGCCGATTTTCCAGACGACTGTTTTGGCCATCGTCTTTGGTGGGATGGCCGGACTTTCCACCGATGGCGTTCCACCCCTGCTATTTTACCTGGCTGGTGTTACGGCCTGGAATTATTTCTCGAACTGCCTGCGAGCCACCTCGAATACTTTTACCGCCAATGCGGGCTTATTTGGCAAAGTGTATTTTCCGCGGGCCGTAACTCCGTTGTCGGCTGTTATTAGTAATCTTATTCAGTTTGGGATCGGGCTATTTCTCTTTTTGCTGCTTTACGCCTTTTTTGTCATCACGGGTAGTACGTTACGCGCCAATAGCGCGCTGCTCCTGTTACCGCTGCTCATTCTGATCATGGGTTTTATGGGACTTGGCTTAGGTATGCTTGTTTCGGCAATGACCACTCGTTACCGCGATTTGCAGTACCTGGTCGAGTTTGGTGTGCAACTGTTGATGTATGCCACACCGGTTATTATTCCATTGTCCGCTGTGCCCGCTAAATACCAGTCCATTATGCTGGCCAATCCCATGACGGGCGTTATCGAAACTTTCAAGTACGGATTTTTCGGAACCGGTACGTTTTCATGGCCGCTACTTGGTTACTCTACTGGATTCACCCTGATTGCGTTTTTCGTTGGCTTGGCGGTATTCAACAAAACAGAGAAAAACTTTATGGATACGGTTTAACCATATCCTTAAATTGAACGAATGAAGCCAATTATTAAAGTCGAGAACCTATCCAAACAATACCGCTTAGGCACTATTGGTACCGGTACTATTCGTGAGGACGTTCAGCGATGGTGGCATCGCGTCCGGGGAAAAGAAGATCCTTATCTGATAATAGGCGAAACCAACGACCGTAGCACCAAAGGCAGCAGTGACTACGTATGGGCGCTTAAGGATATCAACTTTGAGGTAATGCCTGGTGAAGTATTGGGTATCATTGGAAAAAACGGAGCCGGTAAATCAACCTTATTAAAAATTCTTTCTAAGGTAACCGGACCAACTTCCGGGCGGATTGACTTCAACGGGCGAATTGGTAGTTTATTAGAGGTCGGTACTGGCTTTCACCCTGATTTGACTGGTCGCGAGAACATTTTTCTGAATGGCGCCATCCTGGGCATGACCAAACGGGAAATCCGATCCAAACTTGACGAAATCATTGACTTCTCTGGTTGCGAACGCTACATTGATACACCGGTCAAGCGTTACTCCAGCGGAATGACCGTTCGCTTAGGCTTTGCCGTTGCCGCCCACCTTGATCCCGAAATTCTGGTAGTAGATGAAGTATTAGCCGTTGGTGACGCTGAATTTCAGAAAAAAGCTATCGGTAAAATGCAGGACGTAAGCAGGAATCAGGGCAGAACAGTGCTATTTGTTAGTCATAATATGGGAGCGGTTAAAAACTTGTGCGAAAAAAGTATAATAATTTCAAATGGATATATTACTTCTACCGGGGAAACGACTGATATTATTAGCCAATATTTAGAGAATAACATAAACGTAAAGTCAAGATGTTGGGTAAGTAATAAAATAAATTATGAATCTGCTTTTATTAAAAATGTATATATCAAGAGAATTTTAGGAAAACAACCTAATTTAAAATTAGAAGTGTCTATTGAAATTGAATCTGCTATTAAATTCAATAATTGTTTAATAGCTTTTGATATTACTGATAAGTTAGATACCCCAATCTTTCAAACAATACCTGAGATTGAGCTGGAATATAGAAAAAACAATGTGATTAATTTGATTTTAGAATTACCACCGCTAATTCCGGGAGAATACTATATTTCAACTTGGATTGGCCCCCACAATACCATTACTTACGATTGGGTTAAGAGTGTAGTATGTTTCGAGATAGAAGAATCTCCGCAAGAAAATAGGACTTTCCCTTTCTCAAATGACCATGGCTTTTTATTTATGAAATCATACATGAAGCATGAAGGAGCAAATTGAAAATATCACGAAAAAAATTGTTAACCTGAAAAAATATCAACATTATATATCGTTGCGCAAAAAGTACAAGAACTATACAATGATTCCGCAAAGTGTATTTTGCGACAACCTGCGCCTGTGTAATGCTAATATGCATTTAAAAGGAGACGTTGTAGAGTGCGGCACATGGAAAGGTGGCATGATTGCAGCAATGGCTGAAATTATGGGGCCTAATGAGCGTAACTACTATCTATTTGACAGCTTTGAAGGCTTACCCAAGGCCGAAGAAATCGATGGAATTGCTGCGAATGAATGGCAAAGAAATACTTTATCTCCAAATTACTTTGATAATTGTAAAACGGAAATGAGTTTTGCTGAATCCGCGATGAAAATGGCGGGTGTATTGAAGCCGCATATTGTTAAAGGTTGGTTTAGTGATACATTGCCTGAAAATCGTTTTACTAAAAATATTGCAATTCTTAGGTTGGATGGGGATTGGTATGAAAGTATATATCTGTGTATGAAGTATCTATTCCCGTGTGTAATAGAAAATGGTTTAATTATTATTGATGATTATTACATCTGGGACGGTACATCAAAAGCTATTCATGATTACTTGAGCGAAATAAAAACTCAGAGTAAAATTTATACTTTATCGGGGGGAGTAGCATATATAATAAAAAAATAATTCATGAAATATGTTCATTACGATAATGTCCACAATACAAATGCAGCAAAGCATATTGTGCCAATACTAATAGAGTTATTTTCACCAAATAATATAATAGATATAGGTTGTGGTACTGGTACATGGCTAAAAGTCTTTGAAGAGTGTGGTATTAATGGTCTATTAGGAATTGATGGGGACCATGTCAATAAAGATAAATTACATATCCCATTAAATCAGTTTGTAGAATTCGACTTAGAAAAGACAATAAATATTGATAAAAAATATGACATGCTGTTATGCTTAGAAGTAGCGGAACATTTGTCTGTTAATCGAGCACAGGGATTGGTGGATGATTTATGCCGAATTAGTGATATAATAATATTTTCTGCAGCAATACCATTTCAAGGCGGTCAAAATCACATAAACGAGCAATATCCTGATTACTGGATAAAGTTTTTCATAAATAATAATTTTAACTGCTACGATACTATTCGCCCTAAGATATGGAATAATTTAAATATAGATTGGTGGTACAGACAAAATATTATAGTATTCACTAAAAATAAACTGACTGTAAGCACAGGTAAAAGTAACGCAATTGAGCCGTTAATTTCGCAGAACCTATATTCGCAAAAAATAGAAGAAATATCGTTGTTGACCAATAAAATTGACAATATATATAATGGCCAATTAACTATTAATGAGTATCTAAGTATGCTTTTGCAGTATTTTAATCGTAAATTTTTTAGACATTTAGCTACTAAATCTTTTTAGTTCAGTATGAGTTTTTCGATAATTACTTGTAGTTACAATCCAGATATGAAAGTTTTTGAGCGATTGGTAACTGCAATTGATCAATTAATAACTAATGGAGCCTTTCTTTTTGAATGGATAATTGTAGATAATAATAGTAAGAAAGCTATTGGTGATATAGAGTTTATTAGAGAAGCTATAGCTGATCATGAGAATTATCGCGTAATCAATGAATCTAATCCGGGATTAACTAATGCACGAATTACTGGGATTGAGAATTCCAGTAATAAATGGATTGTTTTTTTTGATGATGACAATGAGCCAACCGAAGATTATTTAATAAACGTTTACAATTTGATTATAAAATATCCATTTGTAAAATGCTGGGGGCCTGGTCGTGTGAACGTTACATTGCTCGATCCATATGTACCGTCTTGGATTGCTTCGCGAAAAGATATGTTTCAGGAGAAGCATATCAGTGAGGTAATCTTTTCAAATGAAAAAATATGGTCTATCTGCCACCCTGCAGGTACCGGAATGGTGATAGAAAAGAAAATACTCGCAGGATATATAGAAAGTGTTCAAAAAGGCTGTTATACCCTGACTGACAGATTAGGTAAATTACTGTCGAGTGGGGGCGATACGCAAATCGTGTTTCACGCCGTTCGTCTGGGGATGTATGTTGGCCTGGCACCCGATTTAGCAATTAATCACAATATTGAACCAAGAAAAAGCACCTTCAAGTACTTAAAGAGACAAATTTATGCTGGATGCAAGTCATTTATGAAAGCACATAATGAGGTATTTGCCGATAATAAATATGAACTTGTGTATAAAGATAATCTTGGCGTTGCAAAACGTATTATTCGATGGATAATGAATAATTATAATCAGATAAATAAACCGTTAGTAGCCCTCGAATTTTGTGGTTTACTCGGTAGTTTGCATTCGCCATATTTCGTGGTTAATCGAAATCCGCCCCTATTGCTAAGAGTACTTATATACGTTCTGATTGGTGATAAATAAATAGTATCTCCTTGATATTTTATAATCACGAAAATTTCAACCTATTTAAGAAATACTTGGCATAGCGATATAAATGGTGCAGTCTTCGAGAGTTTCTTAATGAAAAATAATAGTAATGGTTAGTTCTGTACCCGTACTTTTCATCATCTTCAATAAAAGAGAAGAAACTAAGCGTGTCTTTAGCGTTATTCGCGATCAACGGCCTACGCAACTTTTTATAGCGGCCGACGGACCGCGGCTTGAGAGAGAAGGGGAAGACGAAACGTGCCGCTATGTACGTGAGTGGGTTTTAGAGCATATAGATTGGGAATGCGATGTGAAAACCCAGTTCAGAGATCGTAATATTGGCTGTGGGCGTGGCCCTTCAGAAGCTATATCCTGGTTTTTTGGGCATGTAGAAGAAGGGATTATATTAGAGGATGACTGCTTGCCAAATGCAACGTTTTTCCGATTTAGCGAGGACCTCCTCAATCGATTCCGGAACAATCCCAACGTTTCGATGATCTCAGGGAATAATTTTCAACCGGTTCAGCCTATGCCTTTAGCCGCAGATTATTACTTTTCTGTATTCCCAAGTTCAAATGGGTGGGCTACCTGGAAGCGCTCATGGCAGGGATTCGACTATCATCTCAGCAGTTGGCCTCATGTAGATAAGCGAAAGCTGGCGAAGTTTCTTTTCCAGGAAAAGCCTTATAGCCACTGGTGGATAACCTTTTTCGATCGATTTTACCAGCTCAAGCCGAACGATTCCTGGGATTACCAATTCCACTATCAATCCATGATTAGAAATCAATTGGCTATAATTCCTAAAGCTAATCTGGTGAAAAATATAGGCTACGGTCCTGACGCAACCCATTCCCAGAACCCAGATAGCTATTTCGCTAATGTTCCAACGCATGAGTTCGAATTTCCAATCAGGCATCCCGACCAGATCGTGCGGCATTACGAAGCTGATTTATTTATTCAAAAGATGCTGTTTGGTAGTGTTGAAGTACCAGGCACATACAAGAAAATCAAACGGCTGATTAAACGGGCTATTCGGTATAGTAATTAATGGCGAAGTACTCGATCACATCAAGGCTTAACAAATACCTCCTCAGGATTAAATCTGTTAGCCTTTTCAATCTGTTGAAGAATCTCGCTTATCTTAGTAAATACGATTATAAGTCCGAATTAAGGGTTACGCAAGCAGAGCTATCGGCCGTGAATTATCGATTGAGAGCCACTCAACTAGAATTACTTTATTTTAAAATTCTAGATTATTATAACAACCATCCTAATGACGATTACCTCCACGAGCTATTCTTTTTGAAAGAAATTGGCACAATAGCCCTTTTTCCTTACCGAAAAATAAATAGCCTTGCGCCTTTAGTTTGTGGAGTTGATTCAACAAAAGGCCTTCCTTATGTTATTCATCGACATAATAAAAAACTATATTTTCCAGCCGATTGGCATATAGATCAGGTTAGAGATACCTACATTAGTCTGGTTGAAGAGCAAGGCATTTTAGGAGGGGGCTACTATGAGAAAGCCCCTCATCAGTATCAAACAAAGGCATTTCATGTTAAACAGGGTGATACCATACTTGACATTGGTGCCGCAGAAGGAATATTTGCGTTAGATAATATTGATAAAGCACGCAATGTTTATCTGTTTGAATCAGATGAAATGTGGACTAATGCGTTGAGGGCCACATTCGAGCCGTATCAGGACAGAGTTGTGCTAATTAACAAGTTCGTTTCGGATGTAGATTCTGGCAATCAAACAACGCTTGCTTCCTGTGTGGCCGACAAAAGCCAGGGTGAGATTTTTATCAAAATCGATATTGAAGGCGATGAAATAAAGGTTCTCAATGGAAATAAAGATTTTTTTCTGACTGGCCCTGCTATACGTATAGCTTGCTGCACATATCATAAAAACAAGGATGCCGAGGATATAAAAAATATTCTGAATGACTACGGATATGAAACTGAATTTTCGGACGGCTACATGATCTTTGTTCATGATAAACATATTCAACCGCCGTATTTCAGACGGGGTATTATTCGGGGGCAACGAAGTAAACTCGTAGTAGACAACGATTGATAAGAATATATGAGTTCGGTTAAGGTGTCTGTCGTGTTGTGTACCTATAATGGTGGGCTGTACTTGCGGGAACAACTTGATTCGCTTCTGAATCAGAGTTTTATGCCCTACGAAATATTGATTCAGGATGACCAGTCAACTGATGATACGTGGCAGATTATCGAAGAGTACAAGATCCTTAACGCCTGCATCAAATCACATCAGAATAGCCAACGCCTGGGGCTTAATCAAAACTTTATCACTGCTTTTTTTAAGGCTTCAGGCGATTATATAGCCATCTCGGATCAGGATGATGTTTGGCAGCAGGATAAGCTGGACCTATATGTCAAGGCGCTACACGACAAAGACTGCTGTTTTGTGTATTCTGATTCATTCATAACGGACTCGAAGCTAACGGTGACAGGTAGATTTGCCGTACCCGACCATACATTAATCGATTTAGTTTGGATGGGTCTTGCACCCGGTCATAGTGTTCTATTTAAAAAGGATGTGTTGCTTGGTTTAAAAAACCTTCATCAAATCGATTTTATATACGATTGGCTGGTGGGCTTAACAGCTCTGTCGGTTGGTCAGGCAAAAAAAATAGATCAACCGGCCACATACTGGCGAAGACACGATACTACTGTTGGCCGCCAGGATTTCAAACCCGTTGAGTATGAATATCTAAAGCCGTATCAATTATTATTTAGGGTCTTTAAATCGCTGTTGATGGGCAAGAAACTAAAAAACTTTTCGTGGCAATACGAGAATATATCGCTGATACTCAATAACTTTGATAATTTGACCCGAGTGAAAGCCATAAATAAATTCGTTACTTACTACAAGCAGGAAAAGCCTTGGACAATGGTGATAGCCTGTTTTATCTATCTACGTCTTCATCAGCACTTGAAAATCAAAGACTGGATAAAATCTGTTTATGTTCCCCTCCACAAATATTATTTCTATAAGTACACGGGTGCGGGCCTTCGCGGATAAACCGAATAATGCCAGTTAAACTGACGATAATAACGATCAACCTCAACAACGCAGCAGGCTTAAAAAAGACAATTGAAAGCGTTGCTAACCAATCGTATCGTAACCTCGACTACGTAGTGATCGATGGGGGTTCCCAAGATGACAGTCAGCAAGTGATTCGGAATTATGAAACGTTTATCAACAGTTGGGTCTCGGAGCCGGATAAGGGTATCTACCACGCCATGAATAAGGGCATACAAAAAGCAACGGGTGACTATTGCCTGTTTCTGAATTCGGGCGACTGGCTTGCCACCCCTACAATTCTTGAAAACGTATTCGCCCAAAACCCAGAGGCCGATATCGTTGCGGGCGATGTGTACTTTTATAATACCCAGGAGAACGCCATTAAATGGCACGTTCCCTCACCCGACCGGCTTACGGCTAAGACCTTGTTTTTAGGAACGCTGCCCCATCAGGCTACCTTTATCCGTCGGACTTTGTTCGATAAAGTGGGATTGTATAACGAAACACTAAAAATCGCGTCGGATTGGCTCTTTTTTCTGGAGGCTTTATTGAAGTACGGTTGTACATATCAACACTATCAGGGAACAATTGCTTATTTCAACATGGACGGTATAAGTTGCAATTCGGCTACGGAATCGCTGCCACGGCGGGAGCAACTTGCGGTTTTAGCAAATGAATACCCGCTTTTTCTGCCTGATTATGAGCGTCTCGATCAGCTTGAAACGCAAACTTTACGATGGAGGCAGAGTAACGAATATCGCGTTTATCACTTTTTGGACCGTATAGGTTTTATTCGTTTAGGTGTGTTTCTGCGCCGGATAAAACGGGTTATTCAGCGTACTCTTTATTAGAAAACGGTGAGGAGACTACTGAAAAAGATCGCCCGACGTTTTGGCTATGATATTGTGCATCTGCCCACCGATCCCATAGCCAGGCAATGGCTCGACCTGCTCAACGCCTATCAGATAAACTTAATTTTTGATGTTGGAGCCAATGCCGGGCAGTTTGGGCAACGAGTGAGGGCACTGGGCTATAAGGGAAAGCTGGTTTCATTCGAGCCAATGGCCGATGTATATCGCCAGCTACTGGCTAAATCGGCTACCGACCCTGATTGGGACGCTGTTCATTCCGGCATCGGCGACTATACAGGAACCGCCACTATTAACGTGTCAGCAAATTCTTACAGTAGTTCAGTATTGAATATACTGCCTCTACATGTCGAAAGTGCGCCCGATTCTATTTACACAAAACAGGAGCCAATTCAGGTGCAGACAATCGACACATTTGTCGGCCAGTATTACAGTCCGGGTAAGAATCTTTATATAAAAATCGACACACAGGGCTTTGAGCGTCAAGTATTCGAGGGTTGTTTGAAATCATTGGATAAAATCAGTGGTTTTCAGATGGAGCTATCACTTCGGCCTTTGTATGAGGGTGAGACACTGCTGGACGATATGCTGAATCTGCTTCGAGAAAACGGTTACAAACTCAAACTCATAGATGGTGGCCACCGCAATTACGAAACAGGCGAACTGCTTCAGGTTGAGGGCTATTTTTTCAAATAGGTAAAAAGAGTCGAATGGTGATCGTACAAAAGAGTAGCGGCCAGCTTGGCAATAAACTTCTTATTTCGGCCCATGCTACTGCCTACTGCTTAAGTCGCCATGAAACGTTATTGAATGCGGTTTTGGGCTATGATGCAATCTATTTTTCAGCCTCCTTATTTGCCAGAAATCGCATTTTTGTTGTCAACAGTAAACGTTTACAATGGATCTTCTCCAAGTGTCTTCGGGGGATAAAGCAGACCATCACCATTTTTAGGAGCCGTCCGTTATTTGATGAGTATCAGGTAGGCTGGGTCCATACAGAACTAAACGATTTGAGACGAGGTAAAAAAAACTGGTTGCTTTTAGAGGGTGAGGGCTTCAGAAGTTCGATCGATGTACAACGCAATCAGGCCACCATCAGGAGCCTGTTTAGTCCCAAAACAAAGTATATAAAGCAAGTAGATCGTATCATCGTCAGCCTAAAAGAGAAGGGTTCACTTCTGGTGGGTATTCATCTCCGCAAGGGCGATTACAAAGACTGGAAATCAGGTGAGTATTACTTTGACGACCTGACATACATGAACTATATCGAGCAAGCCAAACGCTTGTTCAAGAACCAGAGTGTTGGCTTCATTCTCTGCTCTGATGAGCCGATAAACAAAAACTTGTTTCAGTCCGAGACCGCGTATATCAGTACCAACGAAGTAATTGTCGATCTGTATCTTTTGGCTAAGTGCGATTATTTGATTGGGCCGCCGAGCACATTTTCCGGCTGGGCATCCTTCTACGGCGATGTGCCATTGTGCGTTGTTGAAAGCAAAGATGCTGAGCTAACCCTATCCAATTTTAAGCGATACACATTGTAAAAGAGTCGTGATATTTAAAGCGGATGAATGAAGCTGAAAAAATATCAATAATCACAATTAATCTCAACGATAAATACGGTTTAGAGAAGACTATAAAAAGTGTAATAAGCCAGACTTTCACCAATATTGAATATATACTGATTGATGGAGGATCAGTTGATGGTAGTAAAGAAGTAATCAGTTTGTTTGATCATAGCATTCACTGCTGGATCTCGGAGCCGGATCGAGGTATTTACCATGCTATGAACAAAGGAATCGAACGGGCTACTGGGCAGTACTGTTTATTTCTGAATTCAGGCGATTGGTTAGCTGATGAACACGTACTCGAACGGTGTTTTGCGAACGAGCAAATGGCTGACCTGCTGATTGGTGGTTGCTACATATCTAAAGCCGGGCGTATAATTCACACCTATAAACCAACCAATGAGCTAACATTACAATCATTTTATGGTGCCACCATTCCTCATCAGGCCACCTTTATTAAACGAGTTTTATTCGAAAAATTGGGGCCTTATAGTGAAGCCTATAAGATTCATGGCGATTACGAATTCTGGATTCGCGCACTAATCTTACACCAGTGTACGATAGCTGTTATTGATACAATAGTCACTGATTATAACCTGAATGGGTTGTCGAACAGTCATGCATTTAATCAACAATCACAAAGCGAGATTCAACAAATACTCCGGCAGTTTTTTCCCGAAAGAGTGTTGGCCGATTATGAAGCCTGGAAAGTTAAAAAAGCAGAATTACAGCTTTGGGAATGGGTCAAATCAAAAAAAATGCTCCATGCAGCAATCCACTTTATTTATAAAAGTGCCATTGAACTGGTTGCATTGAAACGAAGGCTGGTTCCACCTAAGCCTGAACAATAGTATGTTTGAGACACCTATTTTACTGCTCATATTCAATCGGCCCGACGAAACTCAACAGATGGTGGACGCGCTTCGTACCGTGAAGCCCGGGCGGTTGTTTGTAGCAGCCGACGGCCCACGACCTGATAAACCAGCGGATAAGGAACGATGCCAGGCGGCTCGCGCAGTGATCGATCAAATAGATTGGCCCTGTACTGTTGAAACCTTGTTTAGGCCCGACAACAGAGGTTGTGGGCGTGGACCGGCAGAAGCCATTACATGGTTTTTTGATCAGGTTGAAGACGGAATTGTTCTGGAAGATGATTGCGTGCCTGATCAAAGCTTTTTCCCTTACTGTCGCACTTTGCTGGAAAAATATAAGGATGATGAACGGGTATTTATGATAAGTGGCACCAACGCGCTCAAGCAGTGGACAATACATCGGGAGTCTTACATTTTCAGTTACATGGGGCACAGTTATGGCTGGGCTTCGTGGCGCAGAGCATGGGCAGCCTTTGACTATGAAATGCATGAATGGGCAACCCAGGTTGGCAAACAGAAGATACGCAACACGTTATCGCTAGCCATGTATTTCAATCATTTCAGCGCAGAATTTACGAAGTATCAGCTTAGCCGCCCGGATGATGTGTGGGACTTTCAATGGTTGTATAGCCGTTGGGCTAACGGCGGAAAAACGATTGTTCCGGTAGTTAATCTGATAAAAAATATTGGCTTTAATGCAGACGCTACACATACTGTCCATGAAGCCGATCTGCTGGCTAATCTTCCCCTTTATGAAATGACGTTTCCGCTCATTCACCCTACCCGACAGCTGGATAAACTGTTTGACTGGTATGTATTTGAACGTTTCGTTAATTCACAGAAAAGGCCGTTCTGGAAGAAAATATTACTGAAAGCAGTCAAAATCAGGCTAAGTATCCGTTAGCTCTAATTCAGTTCATGGCCCACTCAGATAAAATTATTTTAAATCTGTCTGCTCTAGATTACAGTGGCGCCGGGAAGTTTGCCGTTGATTTCAGTCAATTACTTCAGAAAAATGGCTTGCAGTCTTATTTAGTCGTTAAAGATTCTAAGGTAGGCGGTGAAGGCATTATCGCCTATCAGGATAGTTCGTTCGATAATGCGCTTGGGAAGTTTCAGCGTAAATCAGTCAAGAAAAAACTGACAGACGACCTTTTTGCTTACGACTACTATTTCTACAATAAGTATGAAACCCTCTCGGTAGTGTCGGCCCAAAAGATTCTGGCACTTATTCCTAAGAAACCAGATGTCATTTTCATTCACTGGGTCACCGACTTTATCAATGCCAAAATAATTCATGAACTACATCGGTTAACTAAGGCTAAAATTTACTGGCTCGTCATTGATAATGCTCCCCTTACGGGCGGATGCCACTACCCCTGGACGTGCGATGGCTATACACGTTCCTGTTCCTCCTGCCCGGCAATTCGGGCTGACGAATACAAGTGGATTGCCGAGAAAAACCTATCATTCAAGAAGAAATATTTACCCGATGACCTATGCCTGATTACGTTTTCGCAAAGCGATTTTGTACGGGCAAAGCAGTCGTCGTTATTCCGTGACAAACACGTATTAAAACTGGTAGGCTTTGTTGATGAAGAGAAATTTACACTGGGCGATAAGGCAGCGGCACGGCGTTATTTCAATGTCCCTGCCGATAAGACAGTTCTCTTTTTTGGCGCATCCTCGTTAAAAGAGAAGCGCAAAGGCATGCAGCTACTGTTGGATGCTCTGACTACTAATCCTACCGATGAGTTTACGCTGTTGATAGCGGGCGAATTTCCAACAAAAGGACTGAAAGGTAATGTCAGGAATCTGGGCTATTTAGACGAGGACGAATTGGTGATTGCCTACCAGGCGGCTACTGTATTCATATGCCCTTCTGTTGAGGACTCTGGTCCAATGATGATCAACCAATCGTTAATGTGTGGTACTCCGGTTGTGGCGTTTGATACAGGAGTCGCGCAGGACTTAGTAATCTTTGAACAAACCGGCTACCGCGCCAAACTGGCTGATGTTCAGGATCTGGCAAAGGGTATAGCCCATGTAGTAAACCGAGATGTGTCAAGCCAGGTAGCTTTACAGAGTCGTTGTCGTACTATGGCCCTGCAAGCCTATGGTCGGGTGGCATTTATAAACAAACTTATGGACTTAGTTACAGCCTGATCGTAATGTCGTTTACTCTGTCGACTCCAATTGCTGAAATAACATTCCTTGATTGGGATAGTAGATTTTTCCGGCGAAAAATAGGAAGGGTAAGCGTGACGACTCAACAAAACCTGTTTTCACTTAGCTCCGTCCTCGAAAGCGCCCACAAACAGCAGTATGACCTCCTTTATGTTTTTTGTGATGCCGGTTTTTCAGTAAGTCAGGACGTGATGAATCTATATAACGGACGACTTGTCGATCATAAAATTATCTATGAACTAACCCTTGGCGACGATTATAGAGTACCCAAGTTCCTCATTCGACAGTTTGATGTGACTGACGATAAAAAGCCCTTATATGAACTCGCTTACCAAAGTGGTAAGTATTCACGGTATCGAGTCGATCAAAATTTTGGTGAGACTAATTTCAAACGATTATACCGGCAGTGGATCGACAATTCCATTTCAGGGGAATTAGCCGATGAGGTTTTTATTCACAATATGGGTGATTCGATAACGGGCTTTATTAGCCTCAAACAAAATGAAAATACGGGCGTGATTGGGCTGATCGCAACCGATATGCGCTACCGGGGAAAGGGCATTGGCACCGCCCTATTGAATCACGTAAAACGGTATGCCGTAAGCTCTGGCATGACGCGCCTTGAGGTAACCACACAGGGAGGTAACGAAACGGCCTGTCGGTTCTATGAGAAAAACCAATTCAGTGTAAAAAACGTGTCGAACGTGTATCATTGCTGGCTGTGATTCCGTATAAAATTCCGTTTAATAAACCCTTCCTCTCGGGCAGGGAAACAGAATATATAACCGATGCGGTTAGATCTGGTAAAATTTCGGGCAATGGTTTATATACGCACAAGTGTCACCAGTTTCTAACGAAAAAATATCACTTCAAAAAGGTACTCCTAACAACGTCCTGTACCGACGCGCTGGAAATGGCGGCAATATTGGCCGATATACAGCCGGGCGATGAGGTAATTGTACCATCATATACATTTGTATCGACGGCCCTGGCATTTATCAGGCAGGGCGCACACGTTGTATTTGTGGATAGCAGTCAGACGAATCCAAATCTGGATATTGATAAGCTGGAAAGTCTGATAACAGATCGTACCAGAGCCATTGTGCCAGTTCATTATGCCGGTATTGCCTGCGATATGGATCGCCTGATGGCATTGGCCAATAAATACAACCTACTGGTTATTGAAGACGCAGCGCAGGCCATCAATTCGTTTTATAAAGGGAAACCATTGGGTTCAATTGGGCATTTGGCTGCTTTTTCATTCCATGAAACAAAAAATATCATTTCCGGCGAAGGCGGAATGCTGGTTGTCAATGCAGAACGATTTAGCAGACGGGCCGAAATTATTTGGGAAAAAGGCACGAATCGCAGTGAATTCTTTCGGGGGGAGGTGAACAAATACGAGTGGGTCGATATAGGCTCTTCATTTCTGCCATCCGAAGTCATATCTGCTTTTTTATATGCCCAACTCGAAAATATCGAGCAAATTCAAAATCGGAGAACCGCTCTCTGGAATTATTACTATCAGTCATTGGTGCCACTCGCCTTGGCAGGTTATGTCCGGCTACCTGACATACCAGTCTATGCCACCAATAACGCCCACATGTTTTATTTGATTTGTCAGAATATAGAGGAGCGAAGTACACTAATCGATGCATTAAAAGAAAATGGCATTCTGGCGGTTTTTCATTATCTGAGCCTGCACAAAAGCGGTTATTATCGATCTAAACACGATGGCCGGGACTTGGTCTATTCAGACATGTACACAAATTGCCTGGTTCGCCTGCCGTTATTTTATGAACTGACCTTTGATGAGATTGATCAGATTGTGGCGATAATTACTGGTGTTTATCAACCCCGGCTCCATGCTGAAATTGTCGATCATAACGATTAATTACAACAATGCGGCCGGATTGCTCGGAACAATAGAAAGTGTAGCCAGCCAGACATCCAGCGACTTCGAATATATAGTTATCGATGGCGGTTCAACGGACGAGAGTTTAGCCATAATAGAACACTATAAAGACAACATCACGTACTGGATCAGCGAACCTGATCAGGGAATTTATCACGCCATGAACAAGGGAATCAGGCAAGCCAAAGGCGAATATTGCCAATTTCTGAATTCAGGTGATTATCTGCTCAAACCCGACGTAACTGAACGGATGCTGCGGGATATGCCCCAATGCAGCATATCATACGGCAATAAAATACGAGAAATTGGCGGTCGACGAATCGTGGAAAAAAGCTATGCCGGACGTCAGATTACGCTGATGGACCTGTATCGTTCAACAATTTTCCATGCTACAGCCTACATAAAAAGATCGCTGTTCGAACAGTATGGATTCTACGACGAATCCCTGAAAATCGTATCAGACTGGAAATTTTACCTGATTACCGTTGGCCTGCACAATGAAAAAGTTGCCTATAGGGATATCGATATGGTCTGGTTCGACACGCAGGGCATCAGCAGTACCCAAAAGGAGTTAGATAGACAGGAACGCACCGAAGTTCTTCAAAAAACGCTACCCGCACCTATTCTGTCCGACTATCAGGCCTTCGCTCATGAAGGCGTAATTATTAAACGATTAAAGCAAAACAAGCTATGCTGGTTTTTAATACTGAACCTCTATCGGGTGCTGTTCAGGCTTGATAAACTCCGCTCCCGCGAATGAGTATGAAAAGTGGTATAATCAATTTGCTGGATAAATTAGGTTTTATCGTCTTTACGAAAAAAACGATAAAGTCTTACAAAGTGGCTCGATTGGAAAGCGTTCACCCGATGCTGAACGGCAAGGGGAATTTTCTGAAAGCGCGGGGAAATGGCGGTTTGCGCCAAAAGTTGGTAGCCGAACGTAAAACCAGTTGGCTCGAAATCGGTTGTGGCGGCACCTTCGACGAAAATTTTACCTACGTTGATCTTTTCCCGGAAACGGTAGTCAGCCAAAAAGGGCGGTACTTTCGGATGGATATGGTCAACGCCACCGACTCTGCACTGGAACGGCTTGGCAAGTTCGACCTGATCCGGATGCAGCATGTATTTGAGCACTTCACGCCCGAATCGGGTCGGGTTGTGCTGGACAACTGCGCCAAGTTGCTGAATAGTGGTGGTTACGTGCTTATTTCCACGCCCGATCTGAAAAAGTACATTGAGTTTTACCTGTCGGGGCAGATTCGTGAAAATTACGATTGGGCATTGAATCGGATTCCAAAAGATAGTCCCAATAGTTTCTATTTTTCGATTTTCTCACATAGCCTGCCTTTTGAGAAACATGAGTGGTGTTACGATGCCGAGGGACTCATTTATCAGCTGGAACAATCGGGCCGATTCACAAACATTCGAGAAATTACGTTAGACAACGAATTAGCCAATATCCCGTTCACGCACAACCGACCCAATGAGGATGTGTGTGTGATTGCTCAATTGAAATCAGTTTAAAGTCGAGTCAACCATGCGTGTATATATTGACCCTCAAACGGATACTGATTATACGGCGTTCTACATTAAAGGGTTGTATGATCGGTTTAGAAAAGCGAATGTGTCTTTTTCCGGTCAGTATTTTACAGGACTGAAACCTAACCGAACCCTGAAATTTATTCTCGACGATAACGGAGTTATATACAAGTACGTAATCGATTGGGGTGACGATCCATCTGTGGCCGAAGCAGATTATGCATGGTGTGATTACTATGGAAAAATTAATTTCAATACGAAGCACACGCAGCCCGCGTATCATCCCAAAATTATTTCGTTGGCGCCAGGGTTTGGCATCAAATTATGGAGCCATTCTGGAAGCGCGTATTATGGCTTGTCTAACTTATTCAAAGCACGCAGGGACGTAAGTAACGTAAAAAAATTCCTCTCTAACTATTACAAACAGGCTAAACAGCTGCCGTTAAATGCCTACAAACCGCTGAAAACCAGTACTAATTACGTATACTCACTCAATACGCTCTGGAATAGCGACGAATGGATAAATAACGATGCTACTGTTAATCGATACAGAGCAAATTTTATGAAAGCCTGCAAATCAATACCAGCGTTGCAATTTGAAGGCGGGTTTGTTTACAGTCAGATCAAAAACACGAATCCTGAATTTCAAACGCTGGTAATTGATGCAGACTGGATACCGAAAAGCACCTACATCAATAAGATAAAAGCATCGGTATTGGTTTTTAATACCCCCGCCTGGGCCTTATGTCATGGCTGGAAATTAGGTGAATATTTAGCACTCGGTAAAGCCATAATCTCGACACCCCTTAGCAATGAACTACCGGCACCGCTTGAGCATGGCAAACATATCCATATCGTATCGGGCGAGGAAGCGGCAATTCGAGAGGCTATCACGTTGCTTTTCAACAACCCTGATTATAGAGCTGTTCTTGAAAAGAATGCTTATGACTATTACTGTGAGTACGTATCACCAATTCAATCGATCAAGTTGTTAACCCAAACGGATCACATAAACTTGGTTGTGGATAGTTCATATACGCTAAAATGACCTTCAGGCATGTCGATTTTAGGCTACTCAAAAAGCTAAACCTGCTGAACTATCTGAATGTGGCCAAAAGCATTTCGTTCAGCGGCCATAAACTAGCAATTCCAGTAGTAAATGGCTTAGGCTATCCGAATCTGTTTCTGAAACCTAATTGGCTTTATTCGATCATTAACGAGCTTTTTGGCACTGACAACGAAGGTTTTATCGACGTCGGGGCCAACATCGGTCAGACACTGATTGCCGTTAAAACGGCTAAACACCCGATTCACTACGTAGGTTTTGAGCCCAGTGTTTCATGCTGTTACTACTTGAAGGAACTGATTCGTGTTAATGGCTTTGCCGACTGTCAGGTTTATAATTTCGCGCTCTCCAATGAATTGAAAGAAACGTATCTGGAGACAAACGGTGAAGCCGATCCGACCGGCTCCATCGTGTCGGCCCTTCGCCCATCTTTTTTCAAACAGCGCGAATCGATCTTGTCAATAGATCATGACCGCTTACACCTTGATCAAAAAGTTACATGCATCAAAATTGATGTAGAAGGCGGTGAGTTGGAAACACTGTTGGGGATGCAGAATCTGTTACGGCGAGATAGACCTTATATCCTCTGCGAAATTCTGGATAGTTTCAGTGATGATGTCCTGACTTTTACACAGGAACGAGCCGATCGGGTGTGTGAGACGCTTAAGAAGCATGATTATTCGATCATTCAGATCGTTCAGCATGAAGAAACCGAACAGATTGTCTCATTCAACGAAATTGATAGCATCAATATAATCCAGTGGCATAATGGAAGTTTACAGCTAAATGACTACATTTTTTATCCCGTTGAAAAGCGAAAGAATATAGTCGAAATTCTGGCCAGACTCAGTCACTGATTAGTGATGTTCTCAGTAGTTATTCCACTTTACAATAAAGCCAGCTACGTCGAAAAAGCAGTCGAATCCGTTCTACGCCAGACCGTTTCGGATTTCGAGCTGATCGTGGTCAACGATGGATCGACCGATAACAGTGTCGAAAAATTAGCCCGATTTACGGACGATCGACTTAAACTTATCAATCAATCGAACAAAGGCGTTTCCATTACCCGTAACAACGGCGTCAAACACGCCCGGTTCGAGTACGTTGCCTTTCTTGATGCCGACGATTGGTGGCACGAGCGATTTCTGGAAGAAATGAAAGCCCTGATTACCCAATTCTCAGAAGCGGGACTGTATGGCTCCAATTACTTCGTCGTAAAAAATGGAGTGAATACGCCCGCTCAGGTTGGGGTTGAGGCTGGTTTCGAAATGGGTTATATCAACTATTTTGAGGTCTATGCCCGAACATTCTGGGTTCCGCTGAATTGCTCGTTTGTCGTTGTAAAAAAAACGGTTTTTGAGGAGGAAAAAGGCTTCAACGAACACCTTAAATTTGGCGAAGACCTCGATTTGTGGATTCGGATCGCATTAACCCACAAAGTTGGCTATGTCAATAAATTCCTGGCCAACTCGAATCAGGATGCGGAAACGACCAATCGGGCACTCGGTACCGACAAGTTCTGGACCAAAACAGAGCATGTTACATTCAATATCAGTCATTTAGCCGATCAGGAGCAGACTCAACCCAACTTAAAAACGCTACTGGATGGCCTGCGCGTCAGATCATTAGTGGCTTATCGGCTCAACGACTGGTATCCGGAAGAGGTTCGGGCAATTTTGAGTCGTGTTGATCTGAGTGCCCAGCCGCTATTTTATCGATTTGTCTATCAATGGCCACGGCCAATGATCAACGTCTATTTTCGGGCGAAACAATACGGTTCCTATTTGAAGCAGATGTTGCTTCGGCGTTTTTATCGCTACGTTCACGCTCGGTAACAATACTTTGAAGAAAAAAATACTGCTTGTTTTTGGCACACGTCCTGAAGCCATAAAAATGGCCCCTTTGGTAAAAACATTCCAAAAGCATTCAGATCGATTCGACGTTTCGGTATGCACTACCGGGCAGCACCGCGAAATGCTCGACCAGGTATTGACATTATTCGACATCAAGACCGATTATGACCTGAAGATCATGCAACATCAACAGGACCTGTATGATGTAACCTCTCGAATATTGATCGGAATGCGGGAGGTGTTGCAGCAGTCTGATCCAGATATTGTGCTTGTTCACGGCGATACGGTTACTGCCCTGTCGGTTTCGTTAGCCGCTTTTTATCAAAAAATAGCTATCGGCCACGTTGAAGCAGGCCTACGGACCTACAACCGATATAGTCCCTGGCCCGAAGAAATGAACCGCCGACTGACGACTCAGCTAGCTACCTTCCATTTCGCACCAACACGACTGGCTCAGGAAAATCTACTTGCGGAAAAAGTAAAGGCAAATTGCATTCAGATCACGGGTAACACCGTAATAGACGCTTTGCAGTTAGCGGTTGAAAAGATCAGTGCCAGCGCTTCGATGAAACATGACCTGGATGCTCAACTATGTGAAGCCGGATACAACCCTGGCAGGCTTACCAAAAACAGACGATTGATTCTGATTACGGGACACCGCCGGGAGAACTTTGGCGACGGTTTCATAGAGATTTGTCAGGCATTGAAGACATTGGCAGAAGCCTACCCAGCCGTTGACTTTGTGTATCCTGTTCATTTGAACCCCAATGTTCAGGTTCCAGTCAGGGAACTGCTTCGCGAATCGGCCAATCACAACATTTTCCTGATACCGCCTTTGTCCTACTTACCTTTTGTGTATTTGATGAAGGAGTCCTACTTATTGTTGACCGATAGTGGCGGTATTCAGGAAGAAGCACCTGGACTGGGGAAACCGGTATTGGTCATGCGTGACACAACTGAACGACCGGAAGCTGTCGAGGCTGGAACCGTAAGGCTTGTCGGTGCCAATGCCCAATGTATTGTTTCCAGCGTTCGGGAATTGCTTAACAATGACAACGAATACCGAAAGATGACGAGTGCGCATAACCCATATGGCGACGGCCATGCGTCAGAACGAATTGTTGATTTTCTGGCACAGATGGTCAGTTAGCTTGTTAAGGAATTCTCGTATTAAGATGCTCGATAAGCTGAAATGATTCCTAAAGTAATTCATTACTGTTGGTTCGGCAGGGGGAAAATGCCGGCAATGGCCGACCGATGCATTAACTCCTGGAAACAGTTTCTGCCCAATTATGAGCTACGACTCTGGAACGAAGATTCGTTCGATATCAATAGTGTGCCTTACGTGAAAGAAGCCTACCTGGCCCGAAAATTCGCATTTGTTACCGATTACGTCCGTTTATACGCGCTTCATCAGTTCGGTGGCGTCTACCTTGACACCGATGTTGAAGTGCTGAAAAGCCTGGATGACCTCTTGCATTTGCCCGCCTTCTCCGGTTTTGAAAGTGACCATGAGATTCCTACAGGCATCATGGCGAGCGAACAGCATAATGAATGGACCAGTGAGCAGCTACGTTACTATGCAGGCAGGCACTTCCTGCGGCCTGATGGTTCGTATGATATGACGACCAACGTAGAGATAATTTCGGGTAGCATGGCCGCCAATGGTTTTATGCTGAAAAATAGCTACCAGATCTATAAAGGCTGTATCCATATTTTCCCTAAAGATTATTTCTGCCCGAAATCGCGCTCCGGGTTAATCACAATCAGCCAGAACACGTATTGTATCCATCATTTTGAAGGATCCTGGCAACCCGTGGGGAGCAAGCTCAAAAAGTATATCTTTCAAAAGATTATTGGCCCAACCATCACTGACAAACTGGTCAACCTAAAGCGATCTCTTTTGTCCCGTAAATGACTCCACCCAAAATGATTGCCCTGCCTTTATCGTATATACCCAGATTTTTTACGCAAAAAAGTATTGTTGCTTTTTTGGGGGTGTTCATACTCTGCTCTATATTATTTTTTAGCAGAATGCTCCCCGCATTGTGGATTTTGTTTGGCTTTCTGGAAGTCATTTGTTTCTTCTATTTTCTGAACTCACTAACTAAACAATGGAACAAAATCGCTGATAAGCGTTTTGAAAAGAAATTGTTCTGGACTTCATTCTGGATTCGAATTGCCTGGGTTCTATTTAGTTTTTTCTTTTATACGGCCATGTCGGGAGTGCCGTTCGAATTCGAAGCAGGCGACTCCAAAGGGTATCATGGAGAAGCGATGTGGCTTCTTGGTTTAGTGCAGGATGGAAAGTTGGAGCAATACAGAATTTACATTGGTAAGAACTACTCCGATATGGGCTATCCTGTTTATTTAGCTCTGATCTATTCCGTTTTCGGCGACAATATATTGATACCTCGCCTGATCAAAGTTGTACTCGGTACCTATATATGCCTGTTTACGTACAAGATCGCCCGAAATAATTTTGGCGAATCCACCGGTCGAATAGCTGGCATAATGACCATGCTGGTTCCTAATTTGATTTATTACTGTGGCTTGCATCTGAAAGAAACAGAAATGGTTTTTCTTGTTGTCTGTTTTATCTACTTAGCCGACAAAATTCTTCGTTCGCGTAAACTGACCCTTACTGCCATCATCTGGCTGGGGCTAATTGGTGCTGTTCTTTTCTTTTTTCGAACGGTTTTGGCGGTCTGTCTGATCTCTTCGATTATGCTGGCGGCATTGTTTACTTCCCAGCGTGTTTCAGCTTTGGGGAAGCGTATAGGGCTTATCGTTATGTTGATAGGCGGTATTTTCTTCCTAACAACGACCCCACTGGTCGATAACGTTAATTTATACCTAAGGCTAAGAAACAAGAACCAGGCCAATCAAATGAAGAACTATGCAATTCACAGGGACAAAGGCCAGACTAATAAACTGGCCGTTTATGGTTCCCGGAGCGTATTCCTTCCCTTTATGATTATGGCTCCTTTTCCGACCCTCATTAATATTCCGGATCAGCCGAATGCCATGATGATGGCAGGAGCTTATTTTACCCGAAATGTGTATGCCTTCTTTGTGTTTATGGCGCTGTTGGCTCTCTACAAACGCAAAAAACTTCGGGAACATGTATTACTATTGGCCTTTACAGCCTCTTATATTTTTGTACTGGCTTCTAGCGGCTTTGCGTTGTCGGAGCGATTTCACTTACCACTGATTCCGTTCTTACTGATCTTTTCGGCCTATGGAATTTCGCAGATGAACCAGAATAATAAAAAATATTACCTGCCCTATCTGGTGTTTATAGTACTTGTCGTCATCGGCTGGAACTGGTTCAAAATAGCGGGTCGGTCATAGCGTGGGTATGCGAATCCTGATTGTGTGCAGTGGTAATGCACCAAATTTCGATTTCCAACTGCACCAGGCATTTATCTACGACCAGGTGGAAGCGCTGAAACAGTTGGACAGCACGCTCCAGTTTGATTTTTTTTTCATCAGAGGAAAAGGGCTAACCGGGTATTTATCCTGCCTGAAAAACCTGTCAGATCAGCTAAAGAGCCAGGCTTACCATTGCGTTCATGCACACGTAGCCTTGTCGGGCCTGTTGGCTAATTTGCAGCGGCAGGTGCCGGTAGTTACCACTTTTCACGGGTCAGATATAAACGTACCACTCCTCCGAGGGGTGTCGTTGCTGGTAGAAATGTTGAGCCGTCGAACGATCTATATTAGTCACCGGCTGGTTGAAAAAGCCATTTATGCCGGAAAAGCCAAACGGTCTGTTATCCCCTGTGGTGTCGATTTCGCTTTGTTCAGGCCACGTCCCAAACAACAGAGCCGCGAACAGCTGGGGCTTTCGTTGAATAAACGCTATATTTTATTTTCATCAAGCTTCGATATAACGGTCAAAAACTATCCGCTTGCAAAAGCTGCTCTTCGGCTGCTTCATGACGAAACGATCGAACTGCTTGAACTGAAAAACTATACCCGTAAACTAGTGGCTTTGTTGCTCTCAGCCGTTGATTTAGCCCTTATGACTTCCTATTCTGAAGGGTCTCCGCAGTTTGTGAAAGAAGCCCTCGCCTGCAATTGCCCGGTTGTCTCAACCGACGTTGGCGATGTTCGGCTGGTAATGGGCGACATACCCGGCTGTCATATCACGTCGTATGATTCGGCTGATGTAGCCGAAAAAATTCGCCTTGTTTTGAGCAATACCGCCCCAGTTGTATCGAGAGGTCATATTCAACAATTCGACAAACAACTGATTGCCAAACAGGTGAGGGGCGTTTATCAGCAACTTAGATGAGTAAACAAACGGATATTGTTATCATTGACTATGGCATGGGCAACCTGCGGTCAGTACAGAAGAAGTTTGAGCAATTGAACGCTAACGTTCGCATTGCATCAATTAGTAGTGCCATTTCAGGAGCAGGAAAATTAGTTCTGCCCGGCGTTGGTCATTTTGCGAATGGGGTCAAAAAATTGAAAGAGTCGGGTATCTGGGAGACGTTGAATCAGGAGGTACTGGTAAACCAAACGCCTATTCTGGGTATCTGTCTTGGCATGCAATTGATGGCAAGTTTTAGTCAGGAGGGAAACGCAGAGGGGCTTAACTGGTTCGATGCCGACGTAGTTCGTTTCAATGTTCAGAACAAACTGACTCACAAGGTGCCTCATATGGGCTGGAACACGACAGAGATAGCGAAACCTTCCGGTTTGTTTGCTAACATGCCGACGCAGGCGATGTTCTACTTCGTTCATTCATACCACATGGTTTGTAAGCAGGCAGAAGACGTAGTAGCAATGTCAACTTACGATTATCCGTTCGCGTCGGTCATTCAGAAAGGAAATATCTACGGTACGCAGTTTCATCCCGAAAAAAGCCACGACTGGGGCGCGCAGATGATTGCTAATTTTATTGACCTATAGGCTATGTTCAGACCTCGCGTCATTCCGCTGCTGTTGCTTAAAAACAAGGGTTTGGTTAAGTCTGTCAAATTTACCAACTACAATTACCTTGGCGATCCGATCAATGCAGTCAAACTATTTAATGACCTGAAAGCCGATGAACTGGTCTTACTTGATATTCTGGCGACAAAGGAAGGCCGTAGCATCGATCTGGGGTTTGTGCGGGAGGTGGGCGATGAAGCCAATATGCCTTTTGCTGTCGGGGGAGGAATTCAGACCATTCAACAGATAAAAGAATGCATCAACGCTGGTGCGGAAAAAGTAGTCATTAATTCCTTTGCCGTCAATAATCCTGCTTTTATCCGGGCGGCTTCCGACGAGTTTGGTAGTTCGACCATTGTCGTCTCCATCGACATAAAGAAAAAATTCTGGGGTAAACAGCAGGTGTATACGCTTGGAGGAAGCCGGGCTACCGGTCTTGACCCAGTTGCCTGGGCGCAACAGATGGAAGCTAATGGAGCCGGAGAGTTGTTAGTTACTTCAATTGAACATGACGGCATGATGCAGGGCTACAATCTGCCTCTGATCAATGCCTTATCGGCGGCTGTAAGTATACCGGTAGTTGCTGCGGGTGGAGCCGGGCAGTTAACCGACTTTAAATCCGCCGTCAGTGAAGCTCATGCATCGGCAGTAGCGGCCGGTTCGCTTTTTGTGTATCACGGCCCCCGAAAAGGTGTTCTGGTAAATTATCCCAAAAATCACGAGTTGGTAAATCTGTTTAGTCAGGCATGAGAGTTTGTACGAAAGGTGTTTGGGACGAGAGCATTCCGGGTATTTCGTTTGACGAAAACGGCGTATCGAATTACTGTAAACTTCAGGAAACGATGATGGCCAACTATCCGAGAGGGGAGAAGGGCTTAGCTGATTGGAACGCACTGGTTTTAGCCATGAAAAAAGCGGGTAAAAACAGTCGATATGACTGTGTTGTAGGCGTTAGTGGTGGGGTCGATAGTTCCTATTTGCTGCACATTGCCGGCCAGTATGGGCTGCGACCATTAGCTGTCAATTTAGACAATGGCTTCAACAGCCAGATTGCCGTTCAGAATATCTATAAGGTAACTACAACGCTTGGCATCGATCTTGAAACCTATGTCATCAACTACGAAGAGGTCCAGGATTTACTCCGGGCTTATATGAAAGCAGGGATGCCCTGGATCGATACGCCAACCGATCTGGCAATCAAAGCGACCATGTATAAAGTAGCTCAGGCTGTAGGCATTCAGTATATTCTTCGCGGAAATGATTTTCGTTCAGAAGGCAAACAACCTAAAGAATGGACCTATGCCGACGCCCGACAATTACGATTCATTCACAAACGGTTTGGGTCGGGTGTTCGGCTAAAGACGTACCCCATGCTCACATTGCCCAAAATGGTCTATGCCGGGTTGATAAAAGGCATCAAAGACATCCGGCCTTATTATTACCTGAACTATAAAAAACAGGATGCCAAACAGCTGATGATCAGGCTGTATGACTGGCAGGATTATGGTGGTCATCATCATGAAAACCTGTTTACCAAATTTTCGATGGCCTATTGGTTGCCGCGTAAATTTGGTATCGACAAACGTAAAATTAATCTATCGGCGCAGGTATTGAGTCAGGCAATCACGCGCGATGAAGCGCTGGCCCAATTGCAACAACCGTTTGCATCAGAGCGTGAACTGGCAGAAACCCGTTCCTATGTGCAAAAAAAATTAGCTTTATCTGACAACGATTTTCAGCAAATATGGTCAGCTACAGGTAAAAATACATTCGACTATCCGTCTAATTATGAGTTACTTGTGAAACTGGCAAGCAGATTAAGACCGCTTATTAGTCGTTTATACGCCTTTACGCCCATGACGGTTACGGCCAATCAGGTCCTGAATGCAAAAAAGTAGAGCCGTTCAGACTAGGACTCGGCCAACTTAAACCTATAATGTTTTTGAAACCGCATCGGCGGCCCGGCCAATGCTGTCAACTTAAGGAAAAAGCACTACCTTTTTGGCTTCATGTCTTCTCGTTCATTATGGAAACTATAAAAAAAGAATCTGTTGATTCTAACCACGGTCAGCCGTGACAAGCCAGTCGCGGTAGTCTGGCCAAAACTACTAAGTAAGTAGTCAGTATAGAGGTCGAGGGTTGTCTGCATACTCAAAATTAAACCAGCCATCCAAAAGGTGGCGTAACATCAGATATTAATAAGGTAAAAAAGAGAATAACCTTTGCCTCATTAGAGGCTAACTGACTCGGAATGGGACTCTAACTGTAATTGAGTTACGTGGCCAGCACGAACTTTCAATTGGTTATATTGAGTAATGAGCAGCAAGCGGGCAAGGGTAGAGCCCATATCCATGTGCAGTGTCTCGGAATAGTGAGTAAGCTCATCCGAAAATTCGGTTTTCATGCGGGGCCACAACGTTTGAGCGAAGTCGTCCAGATTCGTTATTTTATCCCCTTCAAAAATATAGTACGTGAAGTTATCGAGCCGTTTAATCGTCTGATCATCTACTCCGAAAGCACTTGGGTTACCAATTTTAATCGGATCATGAGCATGACGCAATCGACGGTAGATCATCATGGGTCCAATCCCGAATTCCTCCAGAAACAGAACCCTCTTGAACGACTGCTTTAAGGGATAATCGACTGCTATAAATTTACGCAGAACGTTAAACTGAGTATCAAAATACTTGAATTCCTTGACTTGAAAAGCCGAGAAAGCCTTGATTGTATTTCCTTCCTGATACTGGACAATTTCTGCCTTCCAATTATAACTTAGATCTCCTGTCAGAACGGTCCCATTAGCCAGTGATAATTCGCCACGATTCCACAGCGTTTTAGCCATTGCTTTGCCTCCCACAAAGCTTAACCAAATGATTGTTAAAAGTATACCCTTTTTCATAGTCACTCGTTGTCATGACCCGGATAATTCTATCGAATCTGACCGTTAGTGAATGGGAAATTGGAGGTATAGAAAGCGATTTACTAGCAATAGTTATCCAATGGTATTAATTGATTATTTTTTTGTATTTTTTGAATTATATTATATTTGCCAGCATTTCTAAAAACAACTTATTTTAGATGCAAACAGCTGGATATTAGAAGGAAATTTTGTTGTTTAACAAAGTTGTAGAATGGCGTGACGTACATAATTTTTTTTGATAATAACTGCCCGTAAGCAGATAAAGCCATGAATAACCCATTCCAGTGGTAAATGCCGCTGGTTGTATTCATTCCTTAAAATAGCTGCTTATTTGATTGAATCCGTCACTGTTTCGCCAATCAGGCGCACACCATCAAGGGTTAAAGAAGGAACAATATCGGCGAAGGCATCGCGTAATGACGGAATGCGGCCCGATAATCCGCCAGTGGCAACGGCCATACAGTCGCCATTAAGCTCGGCCCGAATGCGTTCAAGTAACGAGCGAACAAGGCCTTCGTAACCCAGTACGACACCCGCCTGGATGGCATGTGTGGTGCTGGTGCCAAGTGCCGATGATGGCACTTCGATTGGGACTTCCGGTAGCTGGGCCGTATTGGCAAATAAGGACCGGATGGCGGTTTTAAGCCCCGGAGCAATGGCCACACCAATGATCTTTCCCTCACCTGAAACAGTCGTGAAAGTCAGTGCCGTGCCGAAATCTACCACAACACAGTTTTGGTGATAGCGCATATAGGCAGCCAAGGCATTGGCTACTAAATCGGCTCCTATTTCGTGGGGCCTCAAAATCTCAAGAGGTAGTAGGGGATATATACCCGGACCAACCACAATGGGCTCTAACCCAAACAATTCGGCCAACATAGTCCTGATTGTTGGTGTTAAATCGGGAACTACACTACTAAGAACGGTGGTCTGAATAGAACTTAGCAATACATTGGCTTCCAGCAGCCATAAGCGTAGCCGTGCCTCATAGGAAGCCGCTGATTCATCGCGTCGGGCGGGAGTTCGCCAGATGTTTTGCCAGCCAGTCTGATTGTAAAGTCCGAAAACAGCGTCGGTATTGCCAACATCAACGATAATCTGCACGAGAGCGGAATGGGGACGGTTGCCGGGGCGAAATAAGGAGAAAAACGTCAGATTCCCACAAAATTGACTTCAATCATGAATTAACTTCAGGTTATCTAACGAATACCTGGTTTAAAGAATGGCCTTTTTCGGCTTATTTGTCATAAAATCTTTCAAATAAAAAGGTTCGAAAGTGACAACATCCTCGAACTTCCCGGTCTCGAAGGCAACCGTAGCTAGTTTGCCGATTGTCCGGGCGGAAGGAATAATTAGCTGCTCCGGGAAAATGGCGGTAGGAGTATGACCAAGTATTGCCCGGCATTTTTCGGCTCCATCGCCAAAAAACACAACCGTATTTTTTGCCAGCCAGTTGCTGAATGACTGTTCATCGATGATCTGTGCCGAAGTCGGGCTTATCTCCTGACCAGAGGCCTCAAACAACGCACAGTAAACCTCCATCCGACGAGCATCGATCATGGGGCAGAGGAGGTAATTCGCCGGATAATGTGCCCGAACCTGTTCAGCCATGCCAGCCAGCGTGTTAATGGCCAGGAGCGGTTTGTCCAGCGCAAAGCAAAGTCCCTTGGCGGTTGAAACACCAATGCGCAAGCCAGTATAGGACCCAGGCCCTTTAGCAACCGCAATAGCGTCTAGTTGGCTTAGCGTAAAACCGCTGTGTTGTACGACATTGTCAATCAGTGTCGTGAGCATAGCGGCCGATGTACGTTCCGTAAAAAGCTCGTAACAGCCTACTAGCGTACCATCCTTGTGCAACGCTACCGAACAGGCCGCCGTAGACGTATCAAGAGAGAGAATAAGCATAGCAAAGAATAATGAAGCGTGTAACGTGAAGATTAATACCAGTCAGGCTTTTGGTCTTCGCGTTACACGCTTCATTATGGATGAATTATTATTTGGCTCCTTTTAGTGTCGATGTATACCGACCCATGTCTTTAAAGAGATCGAGCGCTGCTTTTAGTTCGGGGTCGGTAGCAAAGGATGCTTCTTTAAGACCTTTCTGAAGGTAGTAATGCCCCGCAATTTCCTGCTCCAGTAAGGTCTGGACTTCGGTTTTGAAGGTCATCATATCGGCGTCTTTGCTGTGCGAAACTTTTGTTTTCAGGGCTTTTAGCTGATCCTGAATCTGATCGAAGTATTTTTCTTTCTTGGCCGATGCCTCCAGCGTACCTAAATCTTTTTCAACCTGCGTCGTATAATCGTACTCTTGATTGCTGGCCCATTTGACAAAGTCCTGGTATTCAGCATCGGTCAGGTGAAATTCGCGGGCGGGTTTAATGGTCGGATGCTCATGACGGTATTTTACGGCATAATCGAAAATCAACCCCTTGTTCGTCAGGCTCAGCGCAATTGGCGTTGGTGTCTGGGCTTCGATCACGACATCGGGTAAAACGCCACCACCGTCGTATACAACGCGTCCGGCTTTGGTTTTGAAGGCCGTTTTGAGCGAATCAGGTATTTTGCCAACGCTGCCGTCAGGATTGCGGTGACTGTAATCGATGGCCTGAATGCAGCGTCCGCTCGGGATGTAATACTTGGCTGTTGTAATCTTAAGTTTCGTGTTGAACGAAAGCTCACGAGTGGTTTGCACCAGGCCTTTGCCATACGTACGCTGACCGATCAGGACGCCCCGGTCGTAGTCCTGAATGACGCCCGATACAATCTCGGCCGCTGATGCGCTATGGCTGTTTGTAAGCACAACGATTGGAATTTCGAGATCTAAAGGCGGATTTAGAGCCGTGTAGGTCTTGTTCCATTCCGTTACTTTTCCTTTGGTTGTAACAACTTCCGAGTCTTTCGGAATAAAAATATTGCAGATGTCGATGGCCATGTTCAGCAACCCACCCGGATTTTCACGAACATCGAGAACGAGCTTTTTCATTCCCTTTCCCTTCAATTCCTGAAAAGCAGTACGGACTTCACGCGAAGCCGTTGCCGTAAAATCCTTGAGATCAATATAGCCAACATCCTCGGAGATCATGCCGTAGTAAGGCACGTTGGTCATTTTCACAACGTCGCGGCTAACGGTCAGGTCAAGCGGACCTTTTTGTCCGTAGCGCTGAACTGTCAGTTTAACGTTCGTATTTGTCTGGCCTTTCAGGAGCTTACCTGTATCGGTATCTTTGCGGGTTTTTATGTCCACACCATCGATCTTCAGAATCTCATCACCGATTTGTAGCCCTGATTTTTCGGCCGGAGTTCCTTCATAAACCATGAGCACAATACTCTTATTCTGCCGCTGGCCAATCAAAGCACCAATACCATTATAACGACCCGTAGTCATGGTCATGTAGTCCTCGATTTCGTCTTCGGCAAAGAAGTTTGTATACGGATCGAGCGCCTTCAGCATAGCGTCGATGCTGGTTTTGACCATTCGGTTCGGGTTTATCTCATCAACATAATACATGTTCAGTTCTTTGAACAGGGTAGCGTATATGTCGAGGTTGCGCGCGATCTCGAAGAAACGGTCGTCGGTTTTCATCGCAACCAGCGATAAACTTCCGGCCAGCGCACCAGCCAGGGCAAGGGATTTCCACTGTTTTTTCATAACCATCGGGCATTAGGAAGCCAGTTCAGGCCGTCAATTCGTGAATAAATTTCTCTTTGTCATCAATAAATAAGGCAATTCGACTTACGGATCGTTGAATGCCCATCGGTCCTCTCATCGGTACGGGTTCCTGTACGGTAATAAGCACATTCGGAACCGTAAGGAACGCGCCATTCATGGTGTTGGCGTTGCGCTCCGGTTTATTATTTATCGCCCTTATCCGTTCAACGTTTTGGCGATCAATTACACCGTATCCCCGAAGGCCAAATCGAAGCACGATTCGGTTAGCTTGTACCAACACTGGCCGTTTGATGGTTGCCATCAGATCGGCCACGAAAAATAAAAGACCATAAAAACCTGCTACCGTTGCAAACCAGGCTATTGTTGGATTCCATCGATTTACCAGCAGATGTACGACCAGCGTTTCGATTAAACCGATCAGAACAAGCCCGACCGTTAACGCAGCCTGACCCGATTTCTGATGCGATGTGAAGGCCACATCAGATTCCGCTTTTTCAACAGGAACCAGCCAACCAGCCAGGCCATAGCGTAGCAATGACAGTTCGCTTACCAAAATACGATTAAATCGGGAATGCCCCAGCGTTACATCGAGACTTTTAAGGAGATTCGTGGTAAAATCGACAGTCTTTGTAGTCAACTGCCTGTAATGCCGGATAATCTGATCGATACGAATAAGGGTGTAACCCAGAAACCCAACCTCAAGAATCACGAGTGTCCAGCGCAATGATCCGACCAATTGCTGGTGATTTGTGGGAAGGATAAAGGCCGTCAGGGTTAGCGATAGGCCAACAATACCGAGCAGACTGCGAACCGGAATCGTTAATCGGCGTATGATCAGGAAGTAGTAAAGTGCCGGAATGCCCACAGCCATATCGACAATAACTCCCATTGCTATCCAGTCGGACCGTTGGCCAAATGCAGTCGATTGCGCAATAGTTATCTCCAGGCCAATCACTGCTAGAGCCAGCCCAACGAATAAAACAATCCAGCGGAGTTTGGAAAGGGGGAAGTTCATGGGTGGCTGCCAGGCGAACCGTTCGGGTTACATTTTCTTAAAAGCCAATTTCATGCCTTTTTCTATTTCTTCAAACGAAATTATCTGCTTAGCCGTATACAAAAAAGCAATGGAAGCAGGTGAAGGTTGATCGGCCTTAAAAAGATGCTTGTTTAGCCGGTAAGCCTCGCGAACGCGCCGACGGATGAGGTTGCGGTCAACGGCGCGTTTAAAGGTTCGTTTGGGAACCGTGATGACGATGGCTGGCAAGGCGGGCTCATCGATTAACGGGGCTTCGGGTTGGGGCAGATAAAGAACCCGAAACGGAAAAAGGTAGAACGTCCGTACAGTCTGACTTGACCCGGTCGTACTACCCTTTTTAAATAACTCACCCAGAACTTTTTTGCTGCAAAGCCGCTCCGATTTGGTAAAGGTTTGCTGCATAGTTCAGTTTGTAGTTTTCAGTCTACAGCCATTTATGCATCAGCTGGCTGTAGATTGAAGACTATTAAATTTTAAAGCGTTCGCCTTTTTTCTCGTCAGAAACGGTTAGTTTGTGACGACCTTTTGCCCGGCGGGCGGCCAACACCTTACGGCCATTGGCGGTTGACATCCGCTCGCGGAAGCCATGCTTGTTTTTCCGCTTCCGGTTCGATGGTTGGTACGTTCTTTTCATGATATATCTTCCCTAAAACCCTTGTTTTCCAAATGAGTCCGCAAAGATAGGAGAATAGAGGCAGTTTACCAAGCCTGTTTTTTGAAAAACGTTTTAACTTTAAGCGAGTTACTGATTAGGGAAGTGGTTAATTGGGTAATTGTGGTAAATTGGTTATCAGGATAAGGTACAATTGCCATTTATCATACTTATCCAGGCCGCCATTTACGACTGACCTAAACGACCAACTACACACTCGCCAATGCATTATCGCCTGTCTGCTGATCCTGTTATACCCCATTACATCGCCGTTGAAGCCCATCTGACGCACAGTCAAAATCAGTCGGAAATTGAGTTGCAACTGCCTGCCTGGCGACCCGGACGATATGAATTGCAGCATTTTGCCAAAAATATTCAGCGTTTCGAGATTGTCGATCAAAACGGACAACCGTTGCCATTTCGGAAAATCACGAAGGATCGATGGCTTGTTGAAACCAGGGGAGCTACCGAACTGATAGCCCGGTATAATTATTATTCGCTACTGCCAACGCCTAATCTGCTAAATGCTGGTAGTAGTTTTATCAGCGATACACTGCTCTATGTTAATCCGGTAAATCTTTGTCTGTATGCCGAAGGCTGGATCAACGAGCCGTGTACACTCGAACTAGCTATTCCAGACGGCTGGATGGTGGCTTGTGGATTAGAACAGGTAAATGCAAAAACATTACAGGCGTCTGATTTCTACGAACTGGTCGATTGCCCGCTGATCGCTGCACCCGTCATACAGCATGTGCAATACCAGGTGAAAGGCATTTCGTTTCATGTCTGGATTCAGGGTGGTCGTCGAACAGATGGCGATCCAACGTTCAATGCCGATCGGATCGTGGCTGATTTTAGCCGTTTTTCGGAGAAGCAGCTAGCGCTTTATGGTGAATTCCCCGAACGTGATTACCATTTTCTGACGCTTGTTTTACCGACACCGTACTATCACGGCGTCGAACATCGGAACTCGACCGTGCTCGTGCTCGGCCCTAACGACGAAGGCGAAGGATTGTATCAGGACCTGCTGGGCGTGTCGTCGCACGAATTGTTTCATGCCTGGAATATCATTCGGATTCGCCCGATTGAACTGTTCCCGTATGATTTCACGAAGGAAAATTACTTTCAGACCTGCTTTGTGGCTGAAGGTGTGACTACCTACTATGGTGATTTAATGCTGCGCCAGTCCGGAGTTTTTGATGATGAAGCGTACTTAAAAGAGCTACAGGTGTTGTTCAAACGACACTTTGAAAACAATGGCCGGGCCTTTCAGTCGCTGGTCGAGTCATCGTGGGATCTGTGGCTGGACGGTTACGATAAAGGGGTGCCTGACCGCAAGGTCTCGGTGTATCATAAAGGAGCTATTTCGGCCTTAATCCTGGATTTACACATTCGGAAAGTGACCGACCACGCTCGTTCGCTGGATGATGTGATGCGAATCATGTGGCAACGTTTTGGAAAACCATTTATCGGCTATACACTGGATGACTACCGCGCTGTTACCGAGTCGGTAGCGGGCGAATCGCTGGACTGGTATTACGACTTATGTATTTTTGGAAACCAGCCACTCGAATCGAAACTCAATGAATATCTGCACTGGGTTGGGCTAGCCATAACCTATGAAGAACCTGGCCCTGATTCAGTTGGCGGTATCCGTCTTTTGGAACTGGATGATTGGGCGGCTGGCCAGCAACGGGCGCGCTGGTGTGGCGGATTGCTTACTGAACTGCCGCATGAGGGACTGATTCCCAAAGAAAAGTTAGGTAAAAATGTTGTGGCTAAGTAGCCCATTGTCAAAGAGCAAAACCACCTACTTGTTTCCTGAACCTGACATGCAAACCTCATCAACTCCTGTTCTTGCGTTTGACGAGTACGTTAAATACGATGCAACTGCCCTTGCCGAACTCGTCCGGTCTGGCGAAGTGACGCCCGCTGAACTGCTCGAAACGGCTATTGCGCGTGCCGAAGAGGTTAATCCGCAACTTAACGCTATTGTCACTCCTTTATACGAGAAAGGGCGCGAAATGGCAGCGCAGTTGCCTGAATCGGGACCATTTCGGGGAGTTCCATTTTTGCTGAAAGATCTGGAGTTCGATTGGGCCGGAACGCCTATGAAGCTGGGGTCCAGAGGCTACCAGAATTTTGTGTCTACAATTGATAGTGAAGTTGTCCGGCGGCTAAAAGAAGCTGGTTTAGTCTTGTTCGGTAAAACCAATACACCCGAATTTGGCCTGACACCCTACACCGAATCGAAACTGTATGGCCCGGCCCGAAATCCGTGGAAACCAACGCACTCGCCGGGGGGGTCGAGTGGTGGTTCGGCAGTGGCCGTAGCCGCTGGCATTGTACCGGCGGCTACGGCTTCCGATGGGGGCGGGTCAATTCGGATTCCAGCTTCATGTTGTGGTTTGTTCGGCCTGAAACCTTCGCGGGGGCGTGTCACACTGGGGCCGCGCTTTGGAGAACTATGGAATGGTGCAGTAATTGGGCATTCAGTAACGCGCAGCGTTCGGGATAGTGCCGGATTACTGGACGTTGTGGCTGGCGGACCTGCGTATCGACCATTTTCTGGCGATCCGTATGGCATTGCTCCACCCGAGCGGCCTTTCCTGGAAGAAGTAGGGCGCGAACCGGGGCCGCTTAGAATTGCCTTCTCGACGCAAACCCTGATTGCGTCGCAGCCAGTTGACCCCGAATGTGTAAAAGCCGTTCAGGAAGCAGCCCGATTATTGGAAAGCCTGGGCCATACAGTTGAAGAAGTGCCTTTGCCCTACGAAAAAACAATTATAACGGAGGCATTTTTTGCGAACATACTGAGCGAAACCGCTGCTACGCTGCGCGAGTTAGGAAACTACCTTGGCCGCCCGGTTCGACGCGATGATGTTGAGTTGAATACGTGGGCGCAGCATCGGCTGGCGGAAGGGTTCTCGGCAGCCGATGCTGCTTACCAGAAACGACGCTGGAATACCCTCAATCGCAGTATGGGGCAATTACACGAAACCTATGATCTATTCCTGACACCGACTTTGCCGCGACCGCCCATTGCGATCGGTACCTTTCAGAATACCGCATCAGAGCAACGGGTACTCAAGCTGGCCGATTCGCTGGGTGCATTGAAATACCTGAAGGGCAGCAAAATGGTTGAGGAACTGGCCGAGCGATCGTTAGGCTACATTTCGTTCACGGTTATAACAAACATGACAGGCCAGCCGTCGATGTCAGTACCACTGCACTGGTCGCCCGATGGGTTGCCAATCGGGGTCATGTTTGCCGCCAAACTTGGTGACGAAGCTACTTTATTTCGATTAGCCGGTCAATTGGAGCAAACCCGGCCGTGGTTTATGAAACGACCGGGAAAGTAATAGGCCGTCTTCAGTTGGCATCTGAAATAATAGTGTGCTCATTCTCTTTTATTTAGCTGCATGCCAGTGATTACAAACCTATAAGGTTTTTGAAGCCTTATAGGTTTAAACTAGGTATTGCCGTTTTCGATAACATTTACCTAATGCTAAACAGACAGAGACAGCTTTCGAGCTTCGTATGAGCTGGTCTATTAACGAATAACGCTCTGCTTTAGGAAAGGATTTTGTTACCTGAAAGATAGGCATGGCTATCTACTGCCAACCGCCAACTGCTCACGCTTAACCGGCATATCGCCGGGAGCAAAACGGTCTTTCAGTTTCAGGAACTGCTTTTCGAAGTATTCATACGAGAGCCAGGCCAACAGTGTTGTTAGAGCATAACTGGTTATGTAGAGAATAATCGAAAAGCCAAGGCTATACGGCAGAAACTGGCGAATAATATACAGGCACAGAACAATCGCAATGGGGTGGTACATGTATAATCCGTACGAAATCTTGCCCATGAAATTGCACAACGGGTTTTCCAGATTGATCACGGAGTTCGGATTAGCCGCCAGGTTCATCAGTAAAAAAGCGAAGAACAGCGCGTAACCTTCATAATTCAGCCCCGGAATCCGAACGCCCATTGCGAGCATCGTTGCCAATACGGCATAAACCACCCATTGGACAGGTTTGCTATAAAGGACGTTGAGAATAGGATGCTTTTTGAAAACCAGATAAGCCCCAATGCCACCAATGGCCATTGTACCGATGCGGAAGTGAGCCAGAAAATCGGATACCATAAGCATCGTTGTACCCGCTTCCGGAGCCGTTGAGCCGGGGCCGTAGCGCAGCCAGAAGAAGGAACCAGCCAAAACCAGCGCAATACTGGCCAGAATCAGTAGCGTTCGGCGCGGGTGAAGACTGCCAATCAACCACGGCCAGATAAGGTAAAATTGTTCCTCGACACCAATTGACCACGTGTGCGAACACAAAGGCATTTCGTGATAGAGTGTCAGGGCAATATTGGGCATGACGATCCCGAAAAAGGCCAGCTTTGGCCAGAAATGATCGTAGGCATAGTCGGATACGCCGGGAATATGAAAGGCCGGAATATGCGGAAATACAAAAAAACTTAGCCCGATTATCCAGAAGTAGAGCGGCCATATCCGCAAAATGCGTCGGACGTAGAAATTGCCGATATGAATGCGGCCCGACGACTGCTTCTCCGCCAAAAGCAGATAGGTGATCAGAAACCCACTCAACACGAAGAATAAAGCAACGCCCAATCGACCCGCCTGATAAACAACCGGGTGCTCGTTGGTATTGGTAAATGTATCGGTATAGCCGAAGATCGTTTTAAACTGCTCGATGTGGTGAAACACCACCGATGAGGCTGCAAGAAAACGAACTCCGTTAAATCCGGGGAAATAGACGGCGGAAGGATTGGTAGCCGACATAGTGACTAATTCGGTTCAGCCGTAAAAATAAGCAAAAAGTAGCCTTGCTCCATCAATCATACTGTGAAGAAAAGCCCACCTGTTGGGTAGAATTGAGTAACTGGTTCAGAAATACAACTCGATTAGGACGAAGAACTCCGGCTCCGACCACCGAAAAAGCCACTGCGTCCACCCGATGGGCGTGTGGTACGTACAACGCGGGAAGTGCGGACGTTCTCCCGAAGTTGCTGCGACCGGTCGTATGTGCCAGGATTTGCATAAATACCTGACCCATATCGACGTTCATCGGCCCGGTACTGCGGAGCTGTAGAACGACCAAGCATGTAGCCAAGGCTACCCCAGAGTAAAGCGTTGGCTAATCCATTGTGGTGATAGGCCCCATAAGACCCTGGATTGTGCAGATACGTGCGAGTCGATTGATCAGTTTCGACCAGTTTTTTGGCCGCTTCGACACTCAGCGTGTCGCGGTGACCATCAAAATAGCTCACAACGGCTCCGGCCTGACCGGGCTCGGCCTGAACTTCGTCGGTGATTTTAAAATTGCCGGGAGCTGTTTCTGTAATGTATGTTCGAACACCACGCCGGAAGCTGGTTTCGGTTTGTTCGGTTTCATCCTCGTCGGACCGGTTATTGCCGCAGCTTTGCAATAAAGCCGCACCGTTGAGCAAAGCCAGACTAAGCGTGGCACTAAGGGTAATATCTTTAACGCGCCGAAGAACGGCATGTTTGCGGAGCGGTGTCATAGCATAAGACGTTTATGGCTGCTAAACTACCGCACCACTCACTGGGTTGCAAGAAGATACGGATAAACCGTTGTGGGTCTCAACTAACGGTCGTCAGAACGGACGATGACTGTTGCCAAATAACAGCACTACGCCAGCCGAGGCACTAACTACACCAACAGTACGATCGGTGCTATAATGCGAACTTTCTGACTGACCATTGGTGCTCCTGGCCTTCGAGATCAGGTTATCAAATGTAAAGAGGGCCTGCGTATAATCACCATTGAGTTTCAGCGAGAAACTCCGGCCTAATCTGTAATTGAGGCTTAAGCCACCACCAAAGGCAGTTGCCATGCTTTCAGAACCTGTGGTTTGCACCGACATATCAACGTTCCCAAAGTTACCGACAATCGACGTACTGGGTAGAACAGCTCGGGCGCGCCCAGCTAGTACCCGTGCATCGACAGAAAACCGCCCAAATGGAATGTTGATATAAGGGCCACCCATCACCGTTGTTACGGACCAATTATCGGCTTTAGCCGTCCACACGTCGTTTTCGCTGCGGTAAACGGTCGCTAGCAGCGCATCGGTTTGTAATGCATTCCGATGCTGTTCTCCTTTTATCATTAAGCCAACACGACCAATAAAGCGGTAACCTGCCGAGATGTTTACAGCTAAACCATGTCCGGCCATACTCGCCTGATTATCACCGGGCGAACAACTACCGAACTGGCCCATAGGCAGGCTTGCTCCGGCGGATATGGCAAAGAATCCTTTTTTATCCTGATGCGATAAGATAAACGTCTTTTGACAAAACGAAACGGTGGTCATACCAGCCGCTAAAACGGTCAAGCAGAGCTTTTTCATGGCGTAATGGGCTATAAATGAATTTGGTACATGCCTTCTGTAGGCTGATGCTTACAAATTCAATGCCATGTTTACGCTTTTAGAATATACCGATCAATTAAATCGTATTGACGTCTCTTGAAAGCCTTAGATACACGCCATTGGTCCAGCCAAAGCCATCCTGGTTTGGGTATTCGCCCCCGCCCGTGGTTATGGCGGCATCGACCACGTTGTATTTTTCCATCATCTTGCCCGTTGCCTTAAATACTTTATCGTTCAGGGCCAGCCATCGATCGCGTCCTTCCTGAGCGGTCTCTACAAAACCATAATTTTGTAAGCCGCGATAAACGATCCATTGCAAGGGAGCCCAGCCATTGGGCCAATCCCATTGCTGACCGGTATGATTGAGCGTTGTTACCCAGCCACCTGCCTGCAGAAAATCGGCTTTGAGTCGGTCATGAACTCGGCTGGCCTGCTCAGGAGTAGCGAGTTTAAAGAAAAGCGGGAAAACCCCGGCCAGTGTTAGGGCGGCTGTTTGTTGACTGGTAACGGCGTCATAATCATGGAAGAAGCCAGTTTCTTCATTCCAGAATGTGCTCAGGATGGCTTTCTTGCGGTCGGTAATCCGAGGGTCAAAATCGTCATAGGCTAGTTTCCAGGAGCCCATCTGTAGGGCAGAATCGTGCAGCATCACTTCAAGCCAATACAGCAGGCAATTCAGGTCGACCGGAATCACGTCGGCGGTATGGATCAGGGCCATTGTTTTCTGGTCGGAGAACCATCGGCTGCTGAAATCCCAACCCGATTCGCAGGCTGCCCGGATGTGATTATAGAGCGCTTCCGGAATGACTCCTAGCTCATTGGCTTCTTCGGTCAGTTCAATTTCCTGCCGATATGCTTCAGGGCGCGGAGTGGGCGTATCATCCCAGTAACGGTTTAGATAGGTATAGTCGCCCATTTTAACCAGCCGCTGATGGATGGTATCATCACCGGGAAACTCCCACTGGCCTGCCATCCAGAAATCATATTCCCGCTGCAACTGCGGTTGATATTTTACCAGAACCTCTTTCCCGTCAATTTCGGCCAGTAAATGCACCATCAGGGCGAAATAGGGTGGCTGCGACCTGCTTAAAAAATAGGTTCGGTTTCCATTGGGTATAAAGCCAAATGTATCGATCAGGTAAGCGAAATTATCAATCATATCCCGAATCAGGTCGACCCTTCCTGATTCCTGCAGGCCCAACATGGTGAAGTAGCTATCCCAGTAGAAAATCTCCCGGAATCGACCACCCGGCACAACGTAGGGATGAGGCAAGGCTACCCGTGAGCTTCCTTCGATAGCTTCATCTGTCGGGCGCGTGAGCCTATCCCACAGGCGATTGATGTGTTCTGCCGTCGGGATAGTCGTATCACTGACGTAATCACTGGCTATTTTTTCTGGTACGACAAAATTCGTTCGCACAAACGTTTCCAGATCGAAATAGGTCTTCGTTTTTTCGATATGATATAACGCAATGAGCGACGCAGGAGGGAATTTGGGAATACAATCGACGAATGTTTTGGAGTCAGCAAAAATATGACTTAGCTGTACGTCGCGGAATAAATCACCGAAAAGCTGATCGGGCGACAGGAGATGCGGTTGATTTGCCAAAGTAGGAACACGATTTTCGGTGAAACAAGTAAGTAACGGTGGTTTGTCACAATCCAGAACAGTTGCTCATAACCGTACTACGGCTTTAAGCAACTGTTCTGAACAAAAGAAATAGTATAACTGTGACAAGAAAAGAAAATCCGTAAGTTTATCCTTTCTGAACTGGCAACCACCGTTTCTTATGAACTATTGGCGCATCAAATTGTCCCTGCTGCTTAACTATTTTGTTTTTGCAATCCTGCTAAACAGCGTTGGAACCGTTATCCTGCAAGTACAGAACAATTATGGTGTATCGGCTTCCTCGGCTAGCGTGCTCGAAGCCTTCAAGGATCTTACGATTGCTTTTGTCTCCTTTATCATTGCTTCATACAGCACCCGCATTGGCTACAAACGGGCTATGCTGATCGCGTTGGGAGTGGTGACACTCGCGTGCCTGCTGATGCCACAAGTGCCTGGTTTCTGGACAACCAAACTGCTTTTTGCCGCTACAGGAGCCAGTTTCGCCCTCATTAAAGTGTCGATCTTTGCCACAATTGGCCTCATTACAAAGGATTCGAATGAACACGCCAGTTTCATGAATTTCCTTGAATCGTTCTTTATGATTGGCGTTTTGTCGGGATACTTTATGTTCAGCGCGTTCGTCGACGATACAAACCCGCAATCAACTGCCTGGCTAACGGTTTATTACATGCTTGCGGTTATCTCGCTGATTGCTTTTTTGTTGTTGCTCAGCACTCCGGTTGACGAATCGAGTGTTCGTCATGAGGCTACTAAATCGCTGGCCGACGACCTGGGCGACATGTTTAAACTCGCCATCACACCGGTCGTGCTGGTGTTTGTCATGACTGCCTTCATTTACGTGCTGATGGAGCAGGGAATCATGAGCTGGCTACCCACTTTTAACAGCAAAATTCTGAACCTCCCTACTTCACTCAGCATCCAGATGGCGAGCATTCTGGCGGCATCGACGGCGGCCGGGCGGTTTCTGGCGGGATTACTGCTGCGTCGACTGTCGTGGTATTGGCTGTTGATTGGTTGCCTGGTTGTGGCTGCGGGTTTGGTGTTGCTGGCTTTGCCGCTGGCGAGTTCAGTTGGCGACAAGGTGGTGATGGGCTGGGGCGAAGCACCCCTGGCTGCGTTCATCTTTCCAATGATCGGTTTACTCATTGCTCCTATTTATCCGGCTATAAACTCGGCTATTCTAAGCAGCCTGCCTTTGCGCCAGCATGGTCCTATGGCCGGTCTGATCGTCATTTTCTCGGCACTTGGCGGAACAACCGGGTCCATCATAACGGGCCATGTATTTGAGGCTTATGGCGGACAGACGGCTTTCTATTTCTCGCTCGTTCCCATCGGATTGTTATTGGTATTGTTGACCATCTTCCGCCAGATGCAGGCCAGGGCTGGTGTAGCTGATAAGCTTGTCGATGTATCATCCGGTGGTCACTAGCGGTTAACCAGACAAAGAACATGGGCTATTCCAGTGTAAGGCACATGTCGTAATTTGGACCATTGTGTTCAAAGGTCGCCATCTCAACGAAGCCATATTTCCGATAGTATCGAACAGCACGACCATTTCCTGCCTGAACTCCGCCCCAAAGTATAATTCGTTTTTTCTCCATCGTTCGTGTAATAGCGATAATTTTCTCTATAAGGTGTCCACCCAACCCCTGACTCTGATAGGCATCGGCGATTGAAGGGGCCAGCGAACAGTCTGTCGCAGGGTTTATGTCAATACCTAAACTATTGTATCGGTCTGTATCTGAAGATATAGTTCCCGCCTGCAAGAGTACATAGGCGATAATGGCTTGGTTGGCGGTTGAGGTGGCAATTAGCCGGACGCATTCGTTCGGATTCAACGTAGCGCAGATGGTATTGACGGTTGCTGAATCGAAAGGGTGAGGAGCAAAGTAGCCTTTAGTCGAAGCAGATAAGCTGTTGAAATACGCAATAAGCTTCGGGGCATCGGCCGCTTCCAGTAAACGAACGACAATGCGTTCATGCTCGGGGAGGTGTATCGTTTGAGGAGCAAATGGGTTTGGAGAAGACATGGTATTCATAGATTGAACAAGTTCCTTGTATCGATAGTATTGTCTAGGATGGGTCTGTAAAAATGCAATCACGCAACGAAAAGCAAGTTGGATTGAGCCGCAACGTGAGAAGAGAATGATGTTTAATTCCTCCTTGCAATCCCGTCCAAATCTTCGTAAATTAGCCAGATTACTATCAACGCTAATGAGCTTTAAATTAACCTCAGAATTTCAGCCTACCGGCGATCAGCCGAAGGCAATCGAACAACTGGTCAAAGGTATAAATGAAGGGGAACCATCGCAGGTATTACTCGGTGTAACCGGAAGTGGAAAGACTTTCACTGTCGCTAACCTCATCGCCCAAACCGACCGGCCAACATTGGTGCTGAGTCATAATAAAACGCTGGCAGCACAGCTATACGGCGAGTTCAAGCAGTTTTTTCCCGACAATGCCGTCGAGTATTTTATCAGCTATTACGACTACTACCAGCCGGAAGCGTTTATTGCCACAACCAACACCTACATCGAGAAAGATCTTGCTATTAATGAAGAGATCGATAAGCTACGGCTGTCAGCTACGTCGGCGCTGATGAGCGGTCGGCGCGACGTGATTGTCGTCGCATCGGTATCGTGCATTTATGGTATGGGCAATCCCGAAGAGTTTAAGCGGAACGTTGTGCGCATTGGCGTTGGCGAGCAGATGAGCCGTAACCAGTTTCTGCATCAACTGGTTGGGATTCTGTACAGCCGAACCGAAGGTGATTTTCAACGGGGAAACTTTCGCGTCAAAGGCGATACCGTTGACCTCTACGTTGCTTATGCCGACTTTGCGTATCGGGTTATTTTCTTCGGTGATGAGATCGAAACCATACAGCGAATAGACCCTTCGACGGGCAAGAAAATCTCGGAAGAACGGCTGGTCACTATCTTTCCAGCTAACCTCTTTGTAACGGGTCGGGATACGCTCAATAACGCTATGTACGAAATTCAGGATGATCTGGTAGCGCAAATCCGCTACTTTGAGTCGGAGTTTCGGGAACAGGAAGCGACTCGTATTCGCGAGCGTACGGAGTTCGATCTGGAAATGATGCGCGAACTGGGCTATTGCTCGGGTATCGAAAACTATTCCCGTTATTTCGATCGTCGCCAGCCAGGGCAACGACCGTTCTGCCTGCTTGATTACTTTCCGGACGACTTTCTGATGGTTGTCGATGAAAGTCACGTTACAATTCCGCAGATTCGGGCTATGTGGGGTGGTGACCGCTCCCGTAAAACGGCCCTTGTCGACTACGGATTCCGGTTGCCCTCGGCTATGGATAACCGACCGCTCACCTTTCAGGAGTTTGAAGATCTGACGGGGCAGACGATTTATGTATCAGCTACTCCATCCGATTACGAACTGCGTAAGAGCGAAGGTGTTGTTGTTGAGCAGCTTATTCGGCCAACCGGTCTGCTTGATCCCGAAATTGAAGTACGACCGAGCCTGAACCAGATCGACGATTTGCTCGAATCCATCGATGGCCGTATCAAAAACAAGGAGCGGGTATTGGTAACAACCTTAACCAAGCGTATGGCTGAGGAACTGACCAAATACCTCGACCGGGTCGGCATTAAAACGCGCTACATTCACTCCGAAGTGAAAACCCTCGATCGGGTTGAAATTCTGCGTGATCTGCGACTCGGAAACTTTGATGTACTGGTGGGGGTCAACCTCTTGCGGGAAGGACTTGATTTACCGGAAGTGTCGTTGGTGGCCATCATGGATGCTGACAAGGAAGGCTTCCTGCGCGATATACGATCGCTGATCCAGACCATCGGTCGTGCGGCCCGGAACTCCAACGGTAAGGTAATTATGTATGCCGATCGGATTACGGGGTCCATGCAAAAGGCCATCGAGGAAACCGATCGACGCCGGGCTATTCAGATGGAGTATAATACCGACAATAATATTACGCCAACAACAGTGCTTAAATCCCGTGAGTCTATTATGGGACAGACCAAAGTTGCCGACTCGAAGGTCAAGCATTTCTATGTGGAACCCGAAGAAATCCGGATTGCAGCCGACCCTGTGGTGCGTTACATGGGCAAAGGCGATCTGGAAAAAGTCATTAACGAAACCCAGTCCAAAATGGAGCGTGCCGCCAAAGATCTAGACTTCCTGGAGGCTGCCCGCCTACGCGACGAGCTGTTTCAGTTACGCGATCGACTGAAGAAGGAAACAGCTTAGTCGTTTACATAACTGGCAATGTGAAACAAACTATAGTAGTGCAAAGGATACAGGCTTTTAATCGTCAGCCTTGATGCGTTAAAATCATAGATTCTTTGTGCTACTGTTGTTAACCCAATGGCGCATCGTTAGTGAAAGTTTGCTTTAAACAGGGCTTGCCAGAACAGGGCAGTCCGCCAATGCATCATCATTAAACCCATTCCGTAGATGGTTTTTAAGCAGCTGTGAATTGGTCGATTGCGCCTGTTTTGTTCGTTAATTCGTACAGAAATCAACAGTTTTTTAACGTTGGGTATTTTTTTATACCATATAAGCGCATCTGGCAAACATTTCGCTATATTGAATACGTTTAGGGGTATATACTATGTGTTAAGAAGGGGACGAACGAATGGAGTCAGGAGAGAGCTTCAATAAAGATACGGCGGGGCAAAAGCCGACCCGTTCAGAGATTCAAAATAGTAAGGCAACGGTCCGTCTACCCATGCTGTTGGGTATTACCCTGGCTGGGGGAATGCTCATCGGAGCCACGTTTTTTGGTGGTTCGAAGAGTCTGAATACCATTGGGCGAGGCTATACCAAATACCGGGAAATTCTTCAACTGATCGAGAACAACTATGTCGATACGGTTAATACCGATGAACTGGTCGATTTCTCCATTGAGAAGATGCTCGAAAAGCTCGATCCGCACACGGCCTACATGAACCCGCAAGACGCGGTTGCGGCCCGGTCGCAACTGGAAGGCGGTTTCGATGGCATAGGGGTCGAGTTCAATATTTTCAAGGACACGGTCTATGTTGTAACCCCGCTGGCCGGTGGACCATCAGAAACGGCCGGAATTCTGAGTGGCGATAAGATCATTAAAGTGGATGATACGCCACTGGCCGGGAAGAAGATCGAAAACAGTGCCGTATTTAAAGCATTGCGTGGAAAACGAGGCACCGATGTCAAATTAACCATTCTGCGCAAAAATGATAAAGAGCCTAAGGTCTTTACCATTACCCGCGATCGGATTCCAACGTACTCGGTCGATGCCGCCTATATGATCGACAATAAAACCGGCTACATTAAGGTCAATCGGTTTTCCGAAACAACATACGATGAGTTCAAAACAGCATTAACAGCGCTGAAGGCTCAGGGAATGTCACAATTGCTGATGGATCTTCGTAATAATCCGGGCGGTTATATGGACCGTGCAACCAGCATTGCTGATGAGTTTATTGCGGGTAACAAATTGCTGGTCTATACGGATGGGAAAGACAATCGTTACGACCGCCAGACATTTGCCCGGATTGCCGGACAGTTTGAAGAAGGACCCATGATTGTGCTGGTTGACGAAGGCAGCGCATCGGCGTCTGAAATTGTGGCGGGGGCCTTGCAGGATCATGACCGGGCGCTGATTGCCGGTCGACGGTCGTTCGGTAAAGGATTGGTTCAGATGCCCGTTACATTGTCTGATGGCTCCGAACTGCGGTTAACGATCTCGCGCTATTACACACCCAGTGGCCGTAGCATCCAGAAGCCCTACGTGCCGGGTCACGAAGGTGACTACGAGAAAGATCTCGAACAGCGGTCAAAGCGGGGCGAATACTACATTGCCGACTCAATCAAGAACGACCCAAAACTGAAGTTCAAAACCGATGGCGGACGGGTTGTTTATGGGGGTGGCGGCATTACGCCCGATTATTTCATTCCGCGGGATTCAACCTGGCAGACAAGCTATCTGGTGCAGTTGTATAGCAAAAACATCATCCGTGAGTTCGCAATGGAGTACACGAATGAGAACCGGAAGAAGTTAGAAAAGCTGCCATTTACGGAGTTCGATCGGACTGTTATGATCAATGATGAGCAGATGAACAAACTCATTAAAGATGCAACAGACGAAGGGGTGAAGTTTAACGAGAAAGAATATAATCGCTCGAAAAACTATATTCGGACGCAGATTAAAGCACTCGTTGCCCGCACAATCTATCAGAAAAACAACAAGGGCGGGCAAAACAATGAGTTCTTCCGCGTTATCGGCGAATCGGACGATACCTACCAGAAAGCGCTGAAACTTTTCGACAGAGCCGATAAGCTCGAACACGGCATGTTTACCTACAACGCGCCGGAGAAAAAATAAAAGAGGGTTAGCAGTCTGCAGTAGGCAGTTTTCAGCTACAGGGTTTACTGTAGACTGCTAACTGCCTACTGTTTCTGTTTTTTAGCAAACTGGTAAGCCAGCCCCAGATAGGTTTGCATAATACCATATTTGAAGTCTTTGCGCGAATAAGGAGCAAGCTCAAAAGCAGCCCGTAGATTCGGGACAAACGGAATTTTGGCCCGAACGCCAAAGTGTAATGAATAGCCTTCCAGAACGTCGCGACTATCGAGCCCGTTCAGGAAGTTGGCCCGAATGCCGAATCCCACATAGTAATTCACCTGCTCGCGTCGGGCAACGTTTACCATCGGGCAGAGCGTAGTGCTCAGCGACTCAAATGCCGTGTTGGTCTGAAACCGGGCATCGAGCCAGAAAGGGCGGTCGGCGTTGGTACTCACCGACACAATGGAATTAAAGGGGTAGTAGGCTACAGAAGCCTGACCAAAAGCAGCAGCAGTAACGCTAAGCAAAAGCGCGGTCAATACGTGTTTCATGGCCGCAAAACAACAACTTTCTGTTTAGAAACAAAGGTAACCGTCTGTAAAACGACTGATTGGCTTCGATGTGTGGGGCTTCCCGAACACATCCTGCGTTAGGGTAGGATCATGTCAGGTGTTATTTTTACGCCATGTTTGAGCCTTTTTTTCGATATCTGAGCCTTTTCAAAAGCATCCCGCAGGATGATCGTAAGCTGATCGAATCGGCCCTGACTTATCATGCCCTGTCCGAAAATGAGTACCTGCTTAAAGAGGGTTCCGTTAGTTATAGGCTGTATTTCATTTGCCAGGGCATTGTGCGGATTGTAGCTCAGAACGAACAGGGAAAAGAGGTGACCCACTTCTTTCTGAAAGAGAATCAACTGGTTACCATTCTGGAAAGTTTCACGAACGATACACCTGCCAAAGAGAGTATCCAGGCTGCCTGTGATGCAGAAGTGATAGCCATCCCTAAAAGCAGTCTGCTGGCCTTATACGAGAAGATACCTTATCTGAAAGAACTAATCAGTTATCTCACTCAGCAGACTCTTTTGACGAAAATTCAGACCCGTAATGCCTACCTGGGTCAGGATGCTACGGCGCGCTATCAACAGTTTTTGCTCCGGCAACCCGAAATTGCCATGCGGGTTTCGCTACAGGACATTGCCTCCTATCTGGGCATTACGCAGCAATCGCTGAGTCGAATTCGTAAAAATAGCCGCTAGGGCTTTTTACCATTTGTTAAGTGGTTCCCGTTTTGCACTTCCGAATTTTGCCTTCGTTTAACTGCATTAATAATGAATACGAAGGAAAATACCGTAATGAGCAGCCGGTCAGGCCTGGCTGGTAAACGCATACTTTTGCTGGGAGGGTCATCAGGAATCGGGTTTGCAACAGCTCAGGCGGCCGCCCAAGAAGACGCTTTAATTATTGTTGTCTCTAGTAACAGACAGCGGGTCGATCAGGCTGTTGCCGAACTTCCGGAAGGCACCGAAGGGTATGCCGTTGATTTAACCAATGAGGACCAGGTGCGCGGATTCTTCGACTCGGTCGGTTCGTTTGATCACCTGGTCTTTACAGCCGGTGAATCCCTTCAGCTTGGCGATCTGGCATCGACGAGCCTCGATAGTGCCCAACAGTATTTCAATCTGCGCTATTGGGGCGCTTTCATGGCGGCTAAATATGCGGCTCCGCACATTCTGCCAGGCGGGTCTATGGTTTTTACAACGGGTATAGTAAGCTTAAGGCCACAAAAAGGGTGGTCGTTAGGTGCCAGTATCTGCGGTGCTATGGACGCATTTACGCGGGCGATGGCTATGGAACTCGCCCCGATTCGGGTAAACGCCGTATGCCCTGGCGTCGTCAAAACAGATCTCTGGAAGAATATGTCGGAAACCGATCGTGCCACGATGTATGATCAAATTGGCCAATCGCTGCCGGTAGGTCGAATTGGTGAAGCAACCGATATTGCTCAAACCTACCTTTACCTGATGAAGCAGGAATGGAGTACCGGGCAGGTACTGGTAGTTGACGGAGGGGCAGTTCTGGTTTAAATTAATGAGTGAAAGAGCGAATGAGTGAAAGACTAGTAGGATAATCTTTCACTCATTCACCCTTTCACTCATTAAATCTATCGCATCATTTTATTGAGCTTGCCCGATGCCTGCATGGTATTCATTTTCTTCATCATCTTGCGCATTTCATCGAACTGCTTCAGTAGATTGTTCACCTGCTGAATATTCGTGCCGCTGCCTGCCGCAATGCGCTTCTTCCGGCTTCCATCAATAATGTCGGGCCGTTGGCGTTCTTTGGGCGTCATGGAGCTAATGATGGCCTCAATGGGTTTGAATGAATCGTTATCAATGTCCAGATCCTTGATCATTTTACCCATTCCCGGAATCATACCGAGCAGATCTTTGACGTTACCCATCTTTTTGATCTGCTGTAGCTGGCTCAGGAAATCGTCGAAATCGAACTGATTTTTTCGCATCTTGGCGTTGATGCGTTTCGATTCTTCTTCGTCAAATGCCTGTTGTGCACGCTCCACCAGCGATATCACGTCGCCCATACCCAGAATCCGGCTTGCCATCCGGTCAGGGTAAAACACGTCGAGGGCTTCCATTTTCTCGCCCGTGCTAATAAATTTAATCGGCTTATTAACAACCGTTTTGATCGAAAGCGCTGCTCCGCCCCGGGCGTCACCGTCGAGTTTGGTAAGCACGACACCGTCGAAGTCAAGCCGTTCGTTGAAGGTTTTGGCCGTGTTGACCGCATCCTGACCCGTCATCGAATCGACAACGAATAAGGTTTCAGTAGGAGTGATGGCCCGTTTAACGGCCTCAATTTCCTTCATCATGACCTCATCCACAGCCAGACGCCCGGCCGTATCGACGATCACGATTTTTTTGCCAGTCTTACGAGCCTGGGTAATCGCATTTTGGGCAATCTGAACGGCGTTTTTATTTTCTGGCTCTGAATAGACCTCAACGCCGACCTGCTCGCCAAGCACTTTCAGCTGATCGATAGCCGCCGGGCGATAAATGTCGGCCGCAACCAGGAGCACAGTTCGCCCCTGTCTTTTCAGGTACGACGCCAGTTTGCCGGAAAAGGTTGTTTTACCAGAGCCTTGTAAGCCCGCAATGAGTATGACCGCCGGATCACCTTTGACATTGATGCCCTGCGCTTCGCCACCCATCAGTTCAGTCAGCTCTTCCTGAACGATCTTGACGAACAGTTGGCCCGGCTCGACCGATATCAGCACTTTGCGGTCGATCGCTTTGTCGCGGATACGGTCTGTAATGTCTTTCGCAACCTTATAGTTTACGTCTGCGTCGGTAAGCGCCCTACGCACTTCTTTAATGGTTGCGGCAACGTTAATTTCGGTGATGCGGCCCTGCCCTTTCAGGGTCTTGATAGCCTTATTAAGTTTATCCTGAAGATTCTCGAACATAGTCTATTACAAACGATAGCACAAAGATAACAGTTTCCTTCGGGCATTGATTGCTGTAGAGACGTATCGGCTCTACAACGAATTACATTTTTAGTGCTAAGTATCCTGCGTTTGTCTGTCCCTTTGACACAAAATGTAGTTGAAAACGTACTTCACATTCAGCGTACCGAAAAATCTGTTCTTTCTAACCTTTTAGGAACAATATAATATTTGGCATTATAGTTGATAGGATGAAAACATAGCGAGTTTATTTAATACTATTTAAATCCAAAAATATGGGGTGATTGTACTAATCTAGTTGTTATATTTGTAACAGTGCGTCATGCGTGCATAGGTTGCTGATACGACACCGGAGTAACTTTTACTAAACAACCTCATGAGAACTAATTTAATCAGAAAAGTAACCGGCTGTGTAGCCATTACAGTGTTAGTTACGAGCCCATTAGTAACGTCTTTTGCTGGTTCGGCTCCCTCGCAGGGAGGACTGATAGCGAGCGCGAAGGCTACTACCGAAACAGCACCTTTTCGCGATAAGGCTGAGTCAGAAAAAATGACCAAGGCACCTGTTTTGATACGCAAGGCTCCGACTAAAACGGAAACGACGCCGACAACTACCGCTACTACGAACCCTAAAGAGCAGAAAACGCACGACAAAAAGACGATCAGCCGGTGCTGGAAACGGTTGATGACGATGGTCCGTGAGGTGAGCCACGCTCATCAGACAAAGAAGTAAAAAGCCCTTATACCCATATCAAAAATGCCCCCAAGCTCCTGATAAGCTTGGGGGCATTTTTGGTTTATTCGATTGGTTATCTACCTTGCTTTTAATCAATATATTATACTATACGAAGATAGTATTGGCTGAAAATAATTTCCCTTATAAGGAAAATCAACTAAGTAGAATAAGTTTGTTTTAATGTTATGTAGGTACATTTAACTCTGTAGTAACATAGGTGCCCCTAATTTTGCGCCACTAAAGAGATTATAATGGCTGTCTCTGACAGGTCGAGGCTTATACCGTTCGGGCTTCTCAGGACAATTAATACTTCTTTCATTTTCTAACAACTCACAATTATGAAGAGAGATGTACCTCTAAGACGGGTTGTGCTACAGACCAGTAGAATACCTCGTGTGCAGTTTGCAGCATCACTACTTTTCTGGGGATTATCTGTCGCCAGCAACGCGTATGCAAATGACATTATGCTGACGGGCAAACTGTCCGTAATGCGGCATTTACCAACTACCCTTGCTGATCAGGTAGTGACGGGCACAGTTTCCGACGAGAAAGGCGATCCCCTGCCAGGAGTGAGCATTGTCGTAAAAGGCCAGCAACGCGGAACCAACAGCGACACGAAAGGGCAATACCGTATCACCGTTCCCGACGGGGCGGCTACATTGGTTTTTTCCTTTGTCGGTTATCTGCCGCAGGAAGTTGTGGTTGGGAATCAAACGGTCTTAAGCGTTACCCTGAAAACCGATACCAAATCACTGGAAGAGGTTGTCGTGGTTGGTTATGGTACGCAGAAGAAAATTAATCTGACCGGCGCTGTTGATCAGGTGACTAGCGAGGTACTCGAAAACCGATCGCTTCCTAACCTCTCCCAGGGTTTGCAGGGTACAATTCCGAACCTGAACTTAACGATGGGTGATGGTAAGCCAACTCAGTCGCCTTCCTATAACATTAGAGGAACTACGTCCATAGGGCAAGGTGGGAATGCGCTCGTATTGATCGATGGCGTAGAAGGCGATCCCAGCCGACTTAATCCTAATGATGTCGCAACGGTTTCGGTCCTGAAAGATGCGGCTTCGGCAGCTATTTACGGGGCCAGGGGAGCATTTGGTGTGGTGCTGATCACCACAAAGAATCCGACAAAAGACCGGACCAGCATAACGTATTCGGTTAATCACTCCATCAAAAGCCCAACCACCGTTCCGAAGTTTGTAACGAATGGCTATCAGTTTGCCAAGATGTTCAACGAAGGCTGGACGGCCTGGAACGATTATTCGCAGACACCCCAGAACATCAACAAAACGGTTCGGTTCTCGCCCGCCTATCTGACAGAACTTGAACGCCGGAATAACGATTCAGGCTTGCCAAAAACCGTTGTCGATCCGACTTCTGGCGAGTACGTTTATTACGAGAATACGGATTGGTATGGCGAACTGTATAAAAATACGACCAGCGCTACTGAACACAATCTGTCGTTTTCGGGAAGTAGCGGGAAAGCCGACTTTTATGTAACGGGTCGCTATTACTCGCAGGATGGCCTGTTTCGCTACAATTCCGACGATTACAAGATTCTGAGCCTGCGGGCCAAAGGGTCGATCCAGCTCTATCCGTGGCTCAAGATTTCGAATAATGCCGATTTCTCGTCCATGAAGTACCATAACCCGCTGAACGTCGGTGAAGGCGGTGGTATCTGGCGTAACATTGCCGATGAAGGTCATATGGTTGCCCCGATGTTTAACCCCGATGGAACGCTTACGTATTCAGCGGCTTACACCGTTGGCGATTTCTGGTATGGCAAAAATGGGATCAACATGGACCGTCGTGTGTTTCGGAACACGGCTGATTTTGCTACTCAGTTCTTCGATGACAAATTTCGGGTGAAAGGGAATTTTACGTTCCAGACGACCGACAACAACGAATACCGGACACGTGTGCCGGTTCCCTATAGCCGCAAACCGGGCGTTATCGAATATGTTGGCACGAATTACAACGACCTCCAGAACCTTTACCGGCAAACGCTCTATACGGCCACCAACCTCTATGCTGAATATGAACCCCGATTCAGTCCGAACCATTACGTAAAGGTACTGGCCGGTTATAACTACGAGAACTCCAATTACCGACGGCTGGAAGTTGTACGAAATGGGCTTATTTACGAGAACGCTCAGGACATCAACCTGGCGCTGGGCCAGTCGATCACGACGGGTGGCGGTATGGAAACATGGGCTATTCTGGGCGGCTTCTATCGATTAAACTACGGATTCAAGGATCGTTATCTGCTTGAGTTGAATGGCCGGTACGATGGTTCATCCAAATTCCCATCCAGCGAACGATATGCGTTCTTCCCATCGGTTTCGGCCGGTTGGCGCGTATCGAATGAGCCGTTCTGGAAAGTTTCGCCGAAGATTTTTACCGACCTCAAAATTAGAGCTTCCTATGGTTCTCTAGGGAATGGGAGTATTGGCTCCTATGCTTTCCAGGAACAATTTTCGATTGCTCAATCGAGCGCCGTGCTGAATGGCGTTAAGCCGCAGTATACAAAGCAGCCTAGCGTAATTCCAAACGGACTTACCTGGGAAACATCGACGACCTCTGATTTAGGGATCGACCTCGGGATGCTGAATAACCGACTGACCTTCACGGGAGATGCCTACATTCGGAAAACGACCGGCATGTTCACCGTGGGTATGACGCTGCCTGCTGTATTTGGAACCGACGTGCCGAAGGGTAACTATGCTGACCTGACCACCAAAGGGTGGGAAGCCGTGCTGACCTGGCGTGATAAACTCTCGGTTGCCAGTAAGCCGTTTAACTATGAAGTTCGACTAACCATGTCTGATTATCAGGCTACCATCGACCAGTTCAATAATCCAAACAGGCGATTGACGGATTATTACGCTGGCCAGAAAGTGGGCGAGATCTGGGGATACGAAACGGCAGGTTTTTACACATCCGAAGAAGATGTTAAAAATTCACCTAAACAAACGCTGTTTAAAGCCTCAAACACGGGGCAGTGGTTACCGGGCGATATTAAATTCCGTGATCTAAATGGCGATGGCGTCATTAACAATGGCGACAATACAGTAGACAGCCCCGGCGACCGGCGGATTATCGGTAATTCGACTCCGCGCTATACGTATGGCGTTATGCTGGGTGCCGACTGGAATAACTTTTTCATCTCGGCTTTCTTTCAGGGTGTAGGCAAGCAGGATTGGTGGCCGGGCTCTGAAGCGGGTATTTTCTGGGGGCAGTATAACCGTCCTTACAACAAACTGCCGGAGTGGCAACTGGGCAACATCTGGTCGGCAGATAACCCGAATGCCTATCTGCCCCGTTATCGTGGCTATGTAGCTCAGAACAGCGCTGGTGAATTGTATCAGCAGCAAACGAAATACCTTCAGAATGCTGCATACCTGCGGATGAAGAACATTCAGATTGGCTACAACCTGCCCCGTTTGCTGATCCGGAAAGTGGGTATGAATAGCGCCCGGATCTTTGTTTCGGGCGAAAATCTCCTGACCTGGTCTCCGCTCTACAAGATTACAAAGGACCTGGATATCGAGAATATTGGCCGATCCGATGCTGTGCTGAACCCGCCATCAAACAGTGATCCGAATAGCAATAGCAGCGGCAACGGCAATAACTACCCGATTCTGAAAAGCTTCACACTGGGATTGTCGGCTACATTCTGATCCTTCAGGCAAAACTGCGCAGTTGTATCGTTTCGATAAACTTTGACATCTTCAAAAAATGAAATCATATTATAGTTTACTTTTTCTGGCCGGGTTTTTCCTGGCAGGATGTAGCGAACTGGAGCAAGTTCCGGAGTCGACGGCCTCAAAGGCTGCCGTATTTGGTAGCGAAAAAGGGCTGGAATTATACGCCAATTCATTTTATACGCCGTTGACTGGCCCTGACTTTAGTATTCTTCCAACGGCCAACAGCATCATTCGGGCCGATGAAATGGCTGATTATTCAGCTCGTACACAGGTGCCCGATTTTCTGCGCGAAGGCGCTTATGGACCCCGACAAAGCTCCGGCTGGGATTGGCGTGCTTTACGGAACATCAATTATTTCATTGCCAATGTGCCAAACCCCGCCATTGCGCCGGACGTACAGCGGCATTACATCGGATTAGCCCGGTTCTTTAGAGCCTTGTTTTATTTCGATAAGGTGAAGCGTTTTGGTGATGTTCCCTGGATTAACAAACCCCAGGATATCAGCGACCCAACGTTGTATAACGGCCGCAATTCGCGCGCGATGGTCATGGATTCGGTTTTGGCCGATCTGGATTTTGCCACGCAGAACATCCGGACCACGAGCGATAACTCGCGTAGCCTGATCACGAAATCGGTTGCGTACGGCTTCAAATCGAGGGTGTGTCTGTTCGAAGGAACATTCCGGAAATATCGCACCAGCTATAACCTGGGCAGCACGGCCGATAAATGGCTGAATGAAGCGGTCAATGCGGCCGACAAGGTCATTAAAGAAGGCGGTTTTAGTCTGAATGAAGCGGGTGGAACGGATAAATCATATCGGCAACTGTTTATCAACAAAACACCAATTGCGAACGAGATCATGCTGTCGGCAGTGGTTGATGCTACGTTGAGCGTTTATAACGATGCCAACTGGTGGTGGACGAGTGCGACCTATGGTTCTCGCGTGAGCCTGATCCGAACATTCGTTAATACCTACCTGAACATTGATGGAACCCCTTTTACAGATAAACCGGGTTATCAGACCATGACGTTTATGGATGAAGTGAAGAATCGCGATAAACGGTTGCAACAGACCATTCGTATGGGCAACTATACCCGGATCAATGGAGGAGCCGTTGAGCCGGGGCCTCCCGTTTTCTCCTACACGTATACAGGCTATATGCCCATCAAGTGGTCGCTGGATGATACGTATTATGATGGCGGCACGCGTAACGATAATTCTATTTCCATCATGCGGTACGCTGAAATTCTGCTGAACTACGCGGAAGCGAAAACGGAACTCGGTACCCTCACGAATGATGATTGGGCAAAAACGGTTGGTGCACTACGAAAACGGGCTGGCATAACGAGTGGCTTAACGACCAAACCTGCGGTGGTTGATCCCTATTTGAAAGCCAACTATTTCCCGGATATCGCTGATCCTGTGCTGCTGGAGGTTCGGCGGGAGCGGGGCATTGAGTTAGCGCTGGAGGGGTTCCGTTTTTACGATATTGTCCGCTGGAATCGCGGCCCGCTAATGGATCAGGTATGGAATGGATTTTACGTACCGGCTCTCGATAAGCCTCTCGACCTGAACGAAGATGGTAAAAACGATGTGGTTTTCTACAAAACAAAACCAGCCACCCAACTGCCAGGTGTTACCTACGTTAACGTCGCTGAAACCGTGAACGGCGTAGCGAATCCACAGCGGTTAAAAAACGATACGTCTGGCGAATTGACCTGGCTGAGCAATATTCCAAGAAAATGGGATGAGAAATACTACCTCTACCCAATTCCGGAAAACGACCGGTTATTGAATCCTAAAATTGGACAGAATCCGGGTTGGTAACCAGTTGAGCCAAACGGTATTTCGCCGTTTGGCTCAAAATCATTGCTCAGGTAGAAATAAACCGGTTCTCTCTTCACATAACAAGCCTATAAAACCAATATAAAATGCGCGTACTCTTTTTTCTCTTATTGGGTGGTATTTTGACTACACAAGGATCGTTTGCCCAGCAGTCTGATTTCATTAACGTTGCTACGTATAACCTGCGATACAATAACAAAGGCGACGGTGTAAACGCATGGCCGAACCGGAAGGAAAACGTAAAAGCCTTAATTCAATTCCATGAATTTGACATTTTCGGGACGCAGGAAGGATTGCGCGACCAATTGAATGGTATCGCCGAACTTAACGATTATGCTTTTTTTGGGGCAGGTCGCGATGATGGTAAAGAAGCGGGCGAACACTCAGCTATTTTTTACCGGAAAGACCGGTTTAAAATTGGTCAGTCGGGTAATTTCTGGTTGAGCGAAACCCCCGATAAACCGGGCAAAGGCTGGGACGCTACCTGTTGCAATCGAATCTGTTCATGGGCCAAATTCAGCGACCTGAAAACGAAGAAGTCGTTTTTCTTCTTCAGCGTTCATTTCGATCATCAGGGCGTTGAAGCACGTCGGCAATCGGGTAAACTTATGGTCGCTAAAATTAAGGAGATCGCTAAAAATGAACCGGTTATTCTGGTCGGTGATTTGAATTCAACGCCCGAAACCGAACAGGTTCAAACACTTCAAACGTTACTGAGCGATGCCCATAACGTTACGGCTCAGCCGCCCTATGGTCCGGAAGGCACCTTCAATAGCTTTAAGTTCGATGCGCCGATGGATAAGCGAATCGACTATATTTTTGTCAGCAAGCAGTTTACGATGTTGAAGTATGGCGTATTGACGGATGCCAAAGAACAACGTTATCCATCAGACCATCAGCCGGTAGTCGCCAAGGTTGTGCTTAAGTAGTTCTGAAGGTTATTAACTGGTCGCTGGTGGTTAATCATCAGCGACCAGTTGCTTTTAGCGTTTTATAGCCCCTGAAAAATGAAACATCCCGGAAGCTCAACGCTTTCGGGATGTTTCATTCCAGATCGAGTCAGGTTTATTCGCGTGACGACGAGGAAGATACTTTTGCCGCCGTCGATTTCTCTTTCTCCATTACTTTCTTAACGGCTTCGCGCTGATCGTCACGTACGGTTGGATACGTGATGCCCAATTGCTCCAGATAGCTTTTGTACTTGCTTGGGTCGTAGTAAAACTTCTCGAGCTTTGGCTTGAACTCGGTCATGATCTTCTTATTCAGATAGATAGCCGGTTGCTCTTTGTTCGAAATCAGGGGTTCGTATTTAATGTCTTTCGTCTGCTCATCTTTGTAATAAGCCCAGGCATCTTTGATGATTTCGGGCTTCAGGAGCAAATCCAGCAGGGTCATGGCCTCGGCTTTAGCACCGTATACGACGCCTTTGTGAGCAATAGGTGTGGCCATCGAAATGGCATTGGCCCAGTGGTGGCCGGGCAGGCCCGGAATATTGCTTGGATAGCGAAGTACAATCGTTGGCAGCGACCAAGAAATATCGGCAATATCGTCAGATCCACCGCCCATTGGGGTCATGGCCTGACCGCCCATCATGACTACCGGAGCCGACGAGGTTGGCATTCCCATTGAATCCAGCTTTACCGCCAGCCCCTCGGTCTTGGGTGCCTGCAATTCAATTTGTGAAGCTCTGGCAAGGAGCTGATCTTCCTGCGACCAGGTTGGCAAACCAACTTTTTTGATGTTATCGTATGCCGCGGCTGCAATAACACGGTTTGTGTGTACTGGCCAGGCCGATCCCAAAATTTCGTAAGTGAATTTGGTATCGGTCATCATTGCGGCACCTTCTGCCATTTTTACGCCCGTTTCATAAAGCTTCTTGATTTTCGGGTAAGTCCGTTCGCGGAAATAATACCAAACAGCTGCTTTTGATGGTACGACGTTGGGTTGATCACCCCCGTCCGAAATGACATAGTGTGAGCGTTGGGTCAACTCGAGGTGTTCGCGCCGGAAATTCCAGCCAATGTTCATCAATTCTACGGCATCCAGGGCACTGCGACCGCGCCAGGGAGCGCCTGCTGCGTGGGCAGCCTGTCCTTCAAAATTGAATTTTACCGAAACAAGACCGTTGTTTCCATTATCACCCCACGAAACGCCAAGGTTGTTGCCAACGTGGGTGAAAATACAGGCATCAACATCCTTGAAATAGCCATCGCGTACATAAAATGCTTTCGTACCGACGAGTTCTTCGGCTACGCCCGGCCAGAGCATCAGTGTACCCGGAATTTTCTCCCGTTCCATCAATTTCTTGACGGCCAATACGGCTACGATGTTGAGCGCCTGACCTGAGTTGTGCCCTTCGCCGTGACCGGGAGCCCCATCAACAATTGGATCTTTGTAAGCAACACCGGGTTTCTGGCTGGCTTTCGGAATGCAGTCAATGTCGGAGCCAACAGCGATAAGCGGCTTTCCTGATCCCCAGGTAGCAATCCAGGCCGTTGGAATTCCTGAAATGCCTTTCTTGATCGTAAACCCTTCTTTTTCGAGCAGCGTAGTCAGGTAGTTGAACGATTCTTCTTCCTGAAAGCCCAGTTCTGAAAAGCTGAACAACATATCGTTGATCTGTTGCGCCATAACAGCATTAGCCTCAACAGCGGCAACAGCCTCCTGTTTCAGTTTATCGATCCGGTCGTTGGATTTAGGCGCTTTTTTTGCCTGCCCGAAAACGAATACGGGGAGCAATAACAGCACAAATAACAGATTTGTACAGTTTTTCATGGGTATTTCAAAATTTTATGTTGTATGATTGGGTAATTGGCGAATAAATTTACTAATAGTGTGCGATGTTACCAGCTTTTACAGGTAAAAGCTGGTAATTATCTTCATCAATTAATGAATCAGGATCGGTCTGGTAGCTTCAGGAGTTAACCTGTACACGACCCTAAATACAGCAGATTTTGCTGGCCGTTACAGACGAGACTGCGGCTGCTGACTTTCTCTATTTGACCGATGAGACATCATACTGGTTTAGGTTTTCTCGGTTGGGCCTAATTCACTACTTTTGCGCCGGGGCGCAAGCGGCCAAATTCTTGTATCGTTTTCAATCGTTTATATACCCAAGTCCAATGGAAAAAATTAAGGTGGCGAATCCGGTTGTGGAGCTGGATGGCGACGAAATGACACGCATCATCTGGAAATTCATCAAAGACAAGCTGATTCTGCCCTACGTTGATGTTGACATTAAATATTATGACCTTGGTATCGAGTACCGCGACGAAACCAATGATCAGGTAACCATTGATGCGGCTAATGCCATTAAAGAATATGGGGTTGGTATCAAATGCGCAACCATCACACCCGACGAAGATCGCGTTAAAGAGTTCAATCTGAAACAGATGTGGAAGTCGCCAAACGGCACGATCCGCAATATTCTGGATGGTACCGTTTTCCGCGAGCCAATCGTTATGAACAACGTTCCACGGTTAGTGACCAACTGGAAAGCGCCAATCATTGTCGGCCGTCACGCATTTGGTGATCAGTACCGTGCCACAGATTTTCTGGTCCCAGGCAAGGGTAAACTGACCATGAAGTTTGAAGGTGAAGACGGAACGGTTCAGGAATACGAAGTATTCAATTTCCCCGGCGCAGGGGTTGCTATGGGTATGTACAACCTCGACGAGTCGATCCGTGGTTTTGCTAAAGCCTGCTTCAACATGGCGCTGCAAAAAGACTGGCCGTTGTACCTCTCGACCAAAAATACGATCCTGAAAAAATACGACGGTCGTTTCAAAGATATCTTCCAGGAAATCTACGATGCCGAATTCAAAGCAAAAGGCGTTCACTACGAACACCGACTGATCGATGACATGGTTGCATCGGCGCTAAAGTGGGAAGGTAATTTCGTTTGGGCGTGTAAAAACTACGATGGCGATGTTCAGTCGGATACGGTTGCCCAGGGCTTCGGTTCTTTGGGTCTGATGACATCGGTACTCGTTACGCCAGACGGCAAAACGATGGAAGCCGAAGCGGCTCACGGTACTGTAACGCGCCACTACCGCGAGTACCAGAAAGGCAACAAAACCTCGACCAACCCGATTGCATCGATCTACGCCTGGACGCGTGGCCTGGCATTCCGTGGTCAACTAGACGACAACCAGCCTTTGATTGATTTCGCTAATGCCCTTGAAGCTGTTTGCGTAGAAACGGTTGAAAGTGGTAAAATGACCAAAGATCTGGCGTTGTCGGCTTATCCGGCTGGAACGAAGCTGGCCGCTGGTGAGCATTACCTGAACACCGAAGATTTCCTCGAAGCGCTGGACGAAAACCTGAAAGCGAAATTAGCTTAGTTTCTGAACCGGGATTACACGGATTTGAGGATTTACAGGATTTTGCTTTCAGCAAATTGATTAACAAAATCAGATTAATCCTCAAATCTGCGTAATCCCGGTTCAGAAAAAGGTGCCACTCTTAGTAGGGTGGCACTTTTATTTTCTTTATCAGCTAAACACTTGTTCGCCCATGAAACATATTGTTGCCATCCTCGCCCTGGCCTTGTTATCGATCACGACCTATGCTCACACGCCAAATGGCGAACCACCTGCAAAGAAAATGAAAGCAAATGCTACCGTTCAGCACGTTGTGCTGTTTAAGTTCAAACCCGAAACGACGCCGGAGAAAGTAAACGAAATTGTGGCTGCTTTTGAAGCGCTGCCTTCGCAGATCAAAGAAATCAAAGGATTTAAGTGGGGCACCAATAACAGTCCTGAGAAGCTCAACAAAGGGCTGACCCATGCATTTATCCTGACCTTTGATAATGAGAAAGATCGCGATGCCTATCTGCCGCATCCGGCTCATAAAAAGTTCGGGACGATTGTTGGCCCGTGGCTGGCCGAGGTGACAGTCGTTGATTTTACCGATCAGGCTAAATAAAAACGCAGGTCAACTAAACTTGCCGATACGAACTTCCCGAAAGCTTGGAACTTTCGGGAAGTTCTGTTTATAGCCATGAGCTTCTCACCAAACAATCCTTGAGCTTCTGACCAAACCAACTGCATGGCTCATTCATCGACCTTTGTCTGACAAACAACGCAGCCAGTAACTGCGTAAATCAACAAAAGATATGAAAAAAGTCGTGTTAATTACCGGTGCTTCGGCTGGAATGGGAATGGAAACTGCCAAATTGTTGGTACAAAATGGGTATATCGTTTACGGAGCAGCCCGACGGGTCGATAAGATGCTGGAAATAAGCAAGCTGGGTGTCAAGACGATTCAGATGGATGTGACAGACGAGGATTCTGTAGAGAACGGCGTGGCAGAACTTATGGCCGCCGAAGGCCGAATTGACGTTTTAATCAACAATGCTGGTTTTGGGTCTTACGGAGCTATTGAAGACGTTTCGATTCGGGAGGCAACCTATCAACTTGATGTAAACCTGTTTGGCGCAGCCCGATTGATTCAATTAGTGCTTCCTTATATGCGTCAGCAGCAATCGGGGAAGATCGTTAACATCTCCTCGGTCGGGGGAAAGATGGCTACGCCATTGGGTGGCTGGTATCATGCCAGTAAGTTTGCACTTGAAGGGCTAAGCGATAGCCTTCGCAACGAAGTTAAGCCGTTTGGTATCGATGTGATTGTCATTGAACCCGGTGGGGTGAAGTCGGAATGGGGCGAAATTGCATTTGCCAGTCTGATGAAGGTTTCCGGGCATACAGCTTATAAGACGATGGCCAATAAATTTGCCGATGCATTCAAAGCAACGGAAGGGAAAAATCCAGAGCCAATTATCATCGCCGAATTGATCCGGAAGGCTATTGAAGCCCGCAAGCCCAAAGCACGGTATATTGCAGGCTATATGGCCCGACCAGCGATTTTTATGAAAAAGCTGTTGTCGGATAGTCTGATGGACAAAGTGATCATGAGCCAGGTTAACTAATGAACGGAGCTAACTAATGATGAAAACACAAGCCCAGCTCAACATCCTGTATTCCTGTGTCGATGAGCAGAAACGGGGAAATGAGCAGTTCGTCCCTGAACATGCTTTGGGCTGCATTTTATCGGGTGAAAGCCATTTTCTGACTGCTAGCGGTACGCAGGTTTACGGGGCGGGTACGATTGGGCTCGTCCGGCGGAACCAGCTGGTCAAATCGCTTAAAGTTCCACCTCCTGGTGGCCAGTTCAAGTCCATCAATATCTTTCTGGACCAGGATACATTACGTCAGTATAGTGCCGAAAATCACATCGAGGCCGCAGGGCATTATACCGGTGCTTCCATGCTCCAGTTATCGCTCGATCCGTTCCTCAAAGGCTATTTTGATTCGCTGTTGCCGTACTTTGATCATCCCGAGGGGCTTACCAGCACACTGTCGGAGCTTAAAACCAGAGAAGCAATTGAGTTGCTTTTACGGTTCGACTATAACCTGAAGGATTTCCTCTTTGACTTCAGCGAGCCTTACAAGATCGATCTGGAAGCGTTTATGATCCAGAATTATGTTTATAACGTACCGATCAGCCAGTTTGCCCGGCTCACGGGCCGTAGTCTGGCTACGTTCAAGCGGGATTTTCAGAAAACATTTGGCAGTCCACCGCAAAAATGGCTTCAGCAAAAGCGGTTAGAGGAAGCTCACTTTCTCATCGCTAAACGAAAGCAAAAGCCCTCGAACGTGTATCTGGAGGTTGGTTTTGAAAATCTCTCTCACTTTTCGGCTGCCTTTAAACAACAGTTTGGTTATAATCCGTCGAGCTTGCAGACTGTTTGATACTTGACTGAACTCACCGTTTTTTTAGAAACGACACATTCCGGGCTCTCGAAACCGTTACGGTAAAACCATTCACATTTTTCTTATCGCGTTGAAAGGTCAGGATCGCCCCAGCCAGGCCTCGGGAAGTTGCGGGGGCTTTAAAGGTGTCCAGATCTGTAGGCGTCAGCACCAGATCAACACCGGGTGCCTGACGGAGAGTTAGTTTACCGTCTTTTTCAAAAATCGAGAACGTTGTTTGCGCTTCTTCTGAATAATACTCACCAGCAAAACTCGGTAGTGATTCAATGGGGATGGGATTCGTTGTTTTTCGCGCTGTTGAAGCTGGGCTGTCCGGTTTGGAGGCCTCGCTTTTGGACGACTGATCGCTGATAAAAAGATTCTCTACCTCTTTGACCACATTATAGGGTGCCCCATCAAACTGGGCGGTATTGCTTAACCACGCAATGGACAGATTCGACTGCGGATAGCGGATTAAAATAGCCCTGTAACTAGCTGTCGAACCAGTGTGGTAAACGTAATCCTGACCTTTATTTTTCGTGACATACAGGCCAGCAGCATAGGGATAAGTTGTCCCGTTATTAAAAACTTCAATGGTTAGTTGCTTGGGCAATAAAGAAGGACTACCAAAATGGCCATTCCAGTAATACTCATTCCATTTCAGTAAATCGCCCGTTGTGGTCAATAAGCCGCCATTGCCGTATACATATTCGTTGGGCATGTCGGTTTCATACCCATCGGGTGTTTTATCGTAGGCTATAGCCCGGTTTGCGACAATCCGTTTAAAATTGTCGCGCCACTGTGTGTGGGTCATACCGGCGGGTTCAAATAGGTACTTTCTGGTGAAATCGGCTAAACTTAGGCCACTTACCCGTTCCACTAAAATGGCGAACAGGTTATAATTGGAATTGCAGTATGAAAACTCGTCACCAGGTTTATGGTTAAGGGCTTTTTGGTGGATAATAATATCCAGTGCATCGGCATTGCTATAGGTTTTGGTCGTACGGGGCCAGCCTGCAATACCCGCTACACTACCCCAGTCGCGCAGGCCACTGCTGTGGTGCATCATGCGCCGAAGCGTAATCGGAGTGCCATAGTCAGGCATTTCAGGAAAATACTTCCTAATGTTGTCATCTAACGATACTTTGCCCTGCTGCTCCAGTAGCAGTATTGCTGCTGCCGTAAACTGCTTTGATACGGACCCCGATTCAATAATTGATTCAGTAGTGAGAGGAATCTGATGTTCCAGATCAGCCATACCCCAGGCTTTCGAAAAAATAACCCGCCCATTTCGGGAGATTGAGAGTTGACACCCAGGATTCTGAGGTAAATAGCGACTGAAAATTTTCTCGATCCGGGCAACGGTATCTGCTTCAGGCTGAGCAAATGAAAACGAAGAAATCGCGAGAAGAAAGAGGAATAAGGTAGATTTTTTCATAGGCTATAGTGACCAATAGGCTAGTTCACTTCTCCTATCAAAGAAAGGGAAAAAGAGGAATAGACCTAATATCGCCAACGCCTTTCTCCTTTTTGTTACACGACTCCCTCAATAAGTTAAAACCTCCTGAACATTCAGGGTAAATCCTATTAAAACATTCTCTCCGGAAAGCGTTTCCGTAAATGGTTTCTCTTCGGATTCCTGATCCGGGCGATAAATGGTTGTCATTTTTGATTGCGGATCAACCAGCCAGCCTAGCCGAACCCCATTCTGGAGCCATTTGTCCATCTTTGCCTGCAATTCAGTCAGGTTATCGGACTCGGAACGGACCTCAATAACAAAATCCGGGCAGACATGAGCGAACTTTTTCAGTTCTTCTGGCAATATGCTCATCAGTCGTTCTTTACTGACCCAACCTACGTCGGGCGCTCGCATCGATCGATCTGGTAACGTGTAGCCACCATTCGATTCAGATGTACGGCCCGCTCTGGTTTGACGGTTCCAATTGCGAACTTCGCCAAAAAGTTCGCCACTTGTAAAACTACTTTCTAATCCGGTGGGGGGCATGATAATGATGTGGCCCGTTTCGTCGCGTTCTATATGCAGTTCGGGATTCGCCAAACAAAACGCATACAGTTCGTCGTCCGAAAAGACATTCAAATTCGGTGGTATGGTCAGCGTGATGGCCTGCATATACATACGTTAGGCTTTTTATCAAAGTTAACAAAAAGGGAGTGGTGGACAAGACGCATGGTGCAAGCCCATCACCCTGCTCATTACTATAAATTCTTCTCCACGAAATCTGTCATCATCTGATACAGATGTAATCGTGTATTGCCCCCATAAATACCGTGATTCCGGTTCGGATAATAGAACGACTGAAACTGCTTTCCGGCTGCAATTAAGGCATTTTCAAATTCAACAGAATTCTGAAAATGCACATTATCGTCGCCCGTTCCGTGGACGAGCAGATAGGGACCGCGTAGCTTGGGTGCATGAGTTACGGGCGAGTTGTCGTCGTAACCGGCTGCGTTGTCCTGCGGGCGTTTTAGGTAACGCTCGGTGTAGATTGTGTCATAGAACCGCCAGTTCGTAACGGGAGACACCGAGATACCTGCCTTAAACACGTCGGCGCCAAGCGTCATGCAGAGGGCAGTCATATAGCCACCGTAACTCCATCCCCAGATACCGACTCGGTTTGGATCGACATACGGCAGGGTTTTAAGATAACGGGCCGTTGCAATCTGATCCTCGGTTTCCAACTTACCGAGTTGGCCGTAGGTGGCAGTCCGGAAAGCCGCTCCCCGTGCCCCAGTTCCGCGCCCATCAACCGACACGATAATATAACCCTTTTGCGCTAGGGTCTGATACCAGAAAAAATCACGTGCATCCCAATCGTTCTTAACCGTTTGTGAACCAGGACCACCATAGACGAACATCAGAACCGGATATTTTTTGGCTGAGCCAGTACTATCGAAATTCGTTGGCCGAATCATCCAGCCATTCAATGGTGTGCCATCGGCGGCTTTGGTCTGAAAAAATTGCTTGGGCGAAATCAAATACGTCGCCAGTCGCGATTTCAGCGCATCGTTCGACTCCAGAACGCGCAGTGTATTGACGGTTTTGGTATCACGAAGGCTAACCGCCAAAGGTGCATTCGCGGATGTATGGTAAAGCAGGTAATAGGCAAAGTCAGGACTGAAGTTAGCGGTGTAGGTGCCCGCTGTTGTCGTGAGTCGTTGTTTATTCTGGCCATCCAGGCCGATGCTATACAAGTGCCGTTCCAGCGGAGAACTTACCGACCCGTCGGCCCGGCCCGGAGCTGTTTCGGTGGAGGTGTAAAAAATCGTGCCAGTTGTCTCGTTTACGCCGGATACCGTAGCTACTTCGAACGATCCGCTTGTAATTGGTCGAAGTAGTTTACCGGTCATATCGTACAGGTACAAATGCTTGTAGCCGTTTCGTTCACTACTCCAGATGAATGATTTGCCGTCTTTCAGGTAGGTCAGGTCATCCGTAAACTCCAGGTCTACATAAGTTGGCCCGGTAATCGTTGTGGTGCCGGGCGTTTCTGTCAGAACGTTCGTTGCCTGACCGGTCGTTGCGTTAACATGCAGCAGGTCAAGCTTATTTTGCAGGCGATTCATCCGGCGAACCGAAAGCAGATTTGCATTTTTCGTCCATTGAATCCGGGGCAGATAAATGTCCGTTTCAATACCCGTTTGAGCCTTTATTTTCTTTCCACTTACCACGTCGGCCATCCAGACCGATACGATCGAGTTAGCTTCACCGGCTTTAGGGTACTTAAACCTATATTCGACGGGATACAAACCGCCCCAAAGCTGCATGTCATATTCCGGAACGCGACTCTCGTCAAACCGAATCCAGGCCACACGTTTGCTATCGGGCGACCACTCAAAAGCGCGTGCCATGCTGAACTCTTCTTCATAAACCCAGTCGGCAGCGCCATTGATGATGGCGTTACGTTTACCATCGCTGGTTAATTTGGTTTCTTTTCCGGTCGTCAAATCAACAACGAACAGGTTATTCTCCCGAACGAAAGCAACACGTTTACCATCGGGCGAGAACGTAGCAAATTGCTGCTTGCCACCTTTACTCAATGGTGTTAATTGTTTGGTTGCCAGATCATACACATAAAATAATGCCTTGCTCGATCGGCGATAAATAGGTTCTTCCTGGCTTGTAATGAGCAACTTACGCTCATCGCCCGAGAGCTGATAACCCTCGATACCAACAGGCTTCGTTGAGCCCGAAATGATGGCCTGCCGTTCGTCGAATAATGTTTCAACGGCTGAACCTGTAACGATACTGAACTTTACAATTCGGCCACCATCGAGCGTCGTGTAGAAGCCACCAGTTTTCATCCAGTTGACACCTTCGATCGTTCGCTGGCTGAAGGTTCCGGCATTACGACCCCAGATGTCTTCGAGCGTGATCGATTTCTTCGTCTGGCTGAGGGCCGGAACCGTAATCAGCACTAGCAAAAGCCAGAGTAACGAGCGGCTGTCTGTCATGAGTGTAAAGAAAAAGTAAGTTAAACACGGAAGCACAAAGCACACAAAAGAAAACCGTATCGACGGATCACTCTGTGTTCTTTGTGCCTCTGTGTGTAGTAACGTACTAACTAAGCTTATTTTACCGGCTCCGCTACAGCAGTGTCGGGCAGTAAACCTTTCCGACGCATAACGGTATCGGTAAATTTCAGGTCGTGGTCGCTGTTAAAAATCGAATAGGGCAGATAAATAAACTGCGCTTTGGACAACCCTTTTGTGACGGTCCGGGCAATCCAGCTGGCTTTTACGTTTTTAAGTGCTTCTGCGTTGTTGAGAAACAGAATGTAAGCATCCTTATCTTTCGCTACACTACTGATCTGATCCCATTTCAGAATACCGCCTTCTTTTACATTGATGCGCATCAGAATCTGACGGCTGTCAATTTCATAAATATACTTCTGGAAAAGAGCTTTACTCTGCTCCATTTGAGCGATACCCGTAATCTGAACAGCCCAGAAGAGCACATACAGAATGGTGAGCAACACAATAACGATATAAATCCAGTAATTAGGGTAAACTCCTGTCAGACTCAGAACGACGTTTAACAGAATAAGCCCCAACGGCACAAACGCCCATTTCCAGTTATCTCTTACCCACTGCCGCAATGCGATATTGATGTACGTTTTCTGGTCTAATGCGTATTTTTTGGTCTTAACAATCATAGTACTGGCAACGGCCAAGCGTCAAAATGAAGCACAAAGATACAGTGATTTAGCATGTATGATATATCCTTTTGGATGTATAATGCAGGATTTCCTGCAATACAGCCTAGGTGATTCGGCATGCCTGAAATCATCATTCCTTTCTAAAGTGCAGCGCATTGATGACATATTGGTGGTCGGCATTCTGATGCATGAGCACATAAACGGCAAACGTACGGCCTTCTGTCGAATACGTGCCTGTACTATAACGTAGTCGGTCCGACGCGCCCCGGTACACAAACTGGAAACCGTGAGGAGGGTATTTTCGAAAAAATGACCGAAGAATCAAGGCGGCATGGGTAGCCTGCACGGACGGGAACTCGACTTTTTCGGCGTCGATTACCAGTTCGATGGTTCGGTCGAAGCGAGTGGATAATTGTCCGGCGTTTCCTTTCCGCAACGAGGTCTGCACCGTTTGAATAACCTCGGCGTCAGTTGCTGTTTTTTCAGGCAGCGTATTTAGAATGAGCAGTAAAGCAATGGTTGTAAGGAAGTTCATAGCAGGTAAAAAGGAGAAGCTTATGAACTTCCTTGGCGAAAATTATGCCAAATAAGTTGAGTTGATTCCGATAAATTTGATTTCTGATTGAACTTACTTCGTTGTCTTACGGGTATTTTCTCATCTTTGCGCCGTTAATTGCATTTGCAGTCCTTATGAAAACCGCTCAGCCGACGCTTATTCTGAATGCCGAGCAAATCCGCCAGAAAATTCGTCGGATTGCCTTTCAGATTTATGAAAACAATTTTGAGGAAACGGCGCTCTTAATGGCCGGTATTGCTGGCGAAGGTTATGTGTTGGCACAAGCTTTGGCCCATGAATTGCAGGTCATTGCGCCCTTTACGGTCGAATTGATTCAGATCGATCTGGATAAGACGAAACTTGCCCAACCGACTGTACAACTCGACCATCCAGCCAGTGACTATACCGATAAAGTTATCGTTGTTGTCGACGACGTTCTGTATACCGGCCGTACGCTGGCCTTTAGTCTGCAACCCTTTCTGGGCGTGCCGGTACGAAAACTTCAGGTAGCCGTGCTGATCGATCGGAACTACCCACGCTATCCGGTTGCTGCGGATTATAAAGGGTATGAGCTCAGTACGACCCTAACGGAACATGTAGACGTGATATTGAGTGATGCCAGCAGAACAGGCGTATACCTTAGGTGAAGAACGGGGTGATGGCAGGAAACCTTTTCCTGCCATCACCCCGTTTTATGCTTTTGTGCCGCGAATCAGGCTGATGCCGGCAAAGAAAAAGATACCTCCCAGAATGAGATAAACAAAGGATGCCTGAGCAACACCGCCTTTGGTAAAATCGATACCACCGTATATCAGACCACCCAGGCCAATTAAGGTTAGTATCATGCCGAAAATGCTTTTAACGTTCATCGTTGAGTTTGTGAAGGTGAATGATCGATTGTCGGTATAGTAACTAATTCCAGACAATATCTTCCCAAAAAACTCGCAGATGGACTTTCGTTGCTATTCCAGCAGCACCATAATATCTTCTTTGGTCAGCGATTTCATGAAATTCTCTTCAGTAGCAATCAGGCTACCTGCTAATTGCTGCTTGGCCCGTTGCAACGATAAGATTTTCTCTTCTACGGTGTTCTTGGCAATAAACTTATACGTAAATACGGTCTTCTGCTGACCAATGCGGTGCGCACGGTCAACCGCCTGAGCCTCGATGGCAGGATTCCACCAGGGGTCCAGAATAAAGACGTAATCGGCCGCTGTCAGGTTATGCCCTAAACCGCCCGCTTTCAGTGAAATCAGGAAAAGCTTTACCGAATCGTCGGTCTGAAATAACGCGACCTGGCTCTGGCGATCCTGCGTAGAGCCATCCAGATAAGCGTACTGTATATTTTTCTCTTTCAGATATTGTCGAACCACATTCAGGTGTTTAATAAACTGACTGAACACCAATACTTTGTGGTGCTCGATCATGGCGCTCTCCAGCCGTATGAGCACATCCGAAAGCTTACCCGAATCGCCTTCATACTCATCATCGACCATCCGGGGGTGGTTTGCAATCTGGCGGAGTTTGGTCAGACCCTGTAATACGACCATTTGCGACTTGGCCATACCGTCTTCCTCGATACGCTCCAGAATCAGATTTCGGTAGTATGACTTCGCTTCTTCATACTGCTTCTCCTGGTCGGGCGTCATTTCCGAATAGAGGACGCTCTCTACTTTTTCGGGCAAATCGGTGGCTACCTGCGATTTGTTGCGCCGGAGCATAAACGGTTTAATTAAACTATAAAGCCGACTGGTTTTGGCTTCATCGTGGCGCTTCTCAATGGGTATCTGAAACTCATTGCGGAAAAACGATTGACTACCCAGCAACCCAGGATTGATAAACGACATCTGGGTCCAGATATCCATCGTACTGTTTTCGAGCGGAGTACCGGTCAGAATCAGCCGATGGGCCGTATTGAGCTGCATGACTGCTTTGGTGATATGCGACGATGGGTTTTTGATCGCCTGCGATTCATCCAGAATCACATAGTTGAAGCGGTAATCACTAAGTAAGTCAATATCAATCCGAACAATACCATAGGAGGTCAGAATCAGGTCGTAGCCATCGAACTGAGCGGTGTTCTTCTCCCGGTAGGTGCCGGTATAGACCATAACCCGCAAATCGGGTGTAAATTTTTGCGCTTCCAGCTCCCAGTTATAGAGCAGGGAGGTAGGCATCACCAAAAGGGTAGGGTTGGTAACTCCGGCTTCCTTCTGGCCCTGAAGCATGGCCAGGGTCATAACGGTTTTTCCCAGCCCCATATCATCGGCAAGACAGCCGCCAAACCGATACTGACGCAGGAAGTTCATCCAATCGTAACCGGCCTGCTGGTAAGGTCTCAGTGTCCCATGAAATCCTTTGGGGAGAGCAAATGATTCGATTTCCTCGAAGTCGCGCAGCCGTTCGAGTTTTCGGCTCATGATCGTGGTCGCGAGGTTATCGCGCTCCAGTTCCTGAACCAGGGCGAGGTGATGCTTTTGCAGAACCAGCCGATCCAGGTCACGCGGGTCTACGCTGTCGGGTTGTTCCATAAAGCCGAACAGCTCCGAATATTTTATAAACCATACTTCCGGAATGACCGCTATTTCGCCATTGGGTAGTGTAAACTCGTGTTTTTTATTGAGAATAAGCGTCCGAAGCTTCAGGAATGGAATCTCAAATTCGCCAAAACGAACATTGGCATAAATATCGAACCAGTCACGACCTTCTTCGATCGACACGCTAATGCTCGAATAGCCCAGAAAATACCGCTTCGAATCCTGGGCATGTTGCCGAAGCAAAAAGCCAGCTTCGTGCAATGGTTGATTATTAGCCGATAGCCACGCAAACGCTTCGGACTTCGGAATGGCCAGACGACCATGGCGTAAATCGAGGCCTGTTTCGCGCAGGAAAGTCAGTTTTTGGCGTTCCAGACGCTGGTCCCGCCGAATCTTATGGAAAACGTATTCTTCGCCTTTCTTTTCTAAGCTAACATTGGCCGAGGGCCCAAAGCTATCGAACCGAAACGTAAAATCACCGTACTGAAACGAGAGGTCGAAAGCGATTCGCTGGCCTGATTCATCCTCGGCATCTGTTCCATCGTTGAGCAGTCCCGCAGATACGGTACGACTCGACGTAATCATTTCTGAAACAGTCAGTACGGGTACCGGCTCAATGACTTCTGCCCGTATTTCGAACCCCTTTGCGTATACGTCATAGGCGGCTATGAGCTGGGTAACAAAGCGTTCGTAGTACTGCTGTTCTATATTTTTGGGAATAATAATATGGTTCTTGGTAAAGAATGGACGTAGCTTTTTGCCGTCCACATTTTTGCTGAAATGATACACCCGATTATCGACCATCATATAGGCCGGTTCGTCGCAGATCATCAGGGCACCCTTAAATTGAAATTCTACGCGTTCGGTCTCACCATGTTCACCAATCGGATAGCGGATAATGGGGAAATAGTGAGTCGAGTCCGTATTGCGGACGAAGTGGAAATGGACTCTGGCTGGTTCCGGCATCCACTCGATCGTAGCCCAGGCCGGATTCCCATCAGTGCCCATGATGTAAAATGGTTTTCCGGGCAGGAGTGCCATAATCTGGGCCTTGATATTTTCCAGATAGCCACAAATAGCTTCCTGAACGAGCTTATCGCCTTTGTGCGGATCGTATATTTTCAGGAAGAAATCAACTGCGGGTAGCTTGCGGGTATTGAATTTCTTGACAATCGTGTCTTGCTGAATGCTTTCAATAAGCCGGACAAGCTCAAAATCACGTTGATCTAATTCCTGAGAAAATTCGCCGACATTTTGCGTAGAAAGCGTTTGATTCAGTAATGTTAGCTCATTCCGCCCGTTTAATTGCACTACAAATGCTTCAATGAGATAGCCCAGGAATTCGTGCTCGAGGAGCGAGTAAACAATCTGGAAGGGTTCGGACGGCGAAACTTTCATGATACAGCAACAGCAATGATATACAGCTTAACTACGGACAATCAGCCAGAAAAGGCACGTAACTAATCGAATACTGAATTCCGGTGGGCAACTCAGGAGAGCGACTGAAAGCGAGTCAATGCGAGCAAGTTAGGCTCGTTTCAGTATGGCTACTGGTTTCAAATATACGAACAGAAATAAGAAACCCAACAGTAGATTTACCAGGAGGGAAAAACTTCAACAGAGTTACCAGAAACGATGTTGGAAAGCCATTGAAGCACTGGAATGGTACTCATTGACTCAGGCAGTTTCTTTAGAAAGGGTAGCACAATGGCTAAGCGAATGCCAGCCACCGGCAGGAGCGAGTAGCCAACTGACATAAAACGCAGCCTAAAGATGGCATCAGCTATGATTTATTTTGCCGGCTGATCAGGACGCCAGTAGGGTTCAGCTGCGGGCATAAATTCAATAGGAACTTCCGGTATGAACGTCTTCAGCCACTCAGTACAGTATTTCATGCCAGCCTGCTCAGACACTAAATGTCCCATGATGATCAACGCCTTTTTTTGACCCGAGGCAATAGCGTCCTGTACATATTCCACCAGTTCCCATTCGTGAGTTTCCCCAACGATCAGTACATCGGCTTGTGCGAGGTAAGGGATACCGGGCATCAGGCTGACATTGCCCCAACTGGCCAGCGCCCGTTTGACGGGCATTTGAGGATTGCCGATAACCCGCATGGTTTTTATGTTCAATTTAGTCGCCATACCCTGCGCGAAGCGTGCCAGGGATGTTTCCGGAAAGGTGAACAGGCGAGGGTTTTGCGGGTCGGCATTCTTTTCCCAACCCAGTTCCCGGATCATGCCTGTGGCGATACCGTCTGGCCGACGACCGTGCCAGTGATCGTGGAAGTGGAAGACAGCCATACCGTGCTGCTGAATAAAATCACGCTTTAGCTGATAGAGCGAATCCTGCTCGATGGGCTCCGTCCGATCCTGGTGCGAGTAGTAGGTTGGCTCGTGCGTGATGACCATATTGAGCCCCCTGGCAGCAGACCGTTGCAGCACATCAAGGGTAGCCATCATCGTACTGGTGATCCCTTTAACGGGCAGCTCAGGCGTACCCGCAATCAACCGATCGACGGTCTGCTCACGCCAGGGAATGCCTACATTGGTTTTAATCCGGTCTATAACCTGTCCTGCTGTCAGCGATTGGTAAGGCGTTGCCTGAAGTGTTCTGGCTGCGGCCAGACCAAGAGTTGTCATCAAAAAAGTGCGACGGGAAGGGTAGTAGGGTGTCATTCGTTGGGTATGCGGGCTAATTGATTGACAGATGCTGACCGGACAGTGCCTTTTACATGAGGAATTTATTCGCTGGCTAAACCTCTCAGAAAGAGACAATCAGCCATCCCGGTAATAAGGTTTAGTGACTTCTCCATTTACCTATCTACTCTGGATTTTCTTACTATTTTATTGTCGGCGTCTACCATATAAGGAGTGCGTTAGCCACTGAACGAAGATCGGTAATCGTTGCATCACACCGATTGCATTAAATACGGGTCGATTAATTTTCTCAACTGGCTTAGCCTATCGGTTAAAAACGGCGAACTATCGGTGTTTCCTGCTTAATAGTCTATTAGATTTGTATATTCGGTGGAAAAAATATTGCTTTGATTAGTCTTGCTCGGGCGGAAGGAGCTACGGAAAATTTCCCGCTACAAGGGTTAACCGACGACCGTCAGGCTACATGCACGATCTAAACACAGTATACCATTACCATGAATTGGACTGGTGGTACTGCGTGAAGCTATGGATAATTAGTGTACTAAAAACCAAAGAGGTTTGATACTATGTTGAAAAATTTCTCTAAAACCAGTTTGGCAATTGCCCTTTGTATACTTGTCTTCTCGTCGTTTATAGGATCTAATCCAATCCGGCAAATTCGGCTTCAACAGACTTTTTTTGCGGCCGATACGCTACCTAAGCCAACATTACCCGAAGGCGCAAACCCCGACGATCCGGATTGGAAAGGCATTGATTTAGAACCCAAAGCGCCCGTACAGCCCTTAACCCCGGTTGAGGAAGCCAAGTTATTTCTTTTGCCACCAGGCTATAAAATCGAACCCGTTCTGACCGAACCCGCAATTCAGCAACCGGCAGCCATCTCCTTCGATGGCAATGGTCGCATGTACGTGCTGGAACTTCGTACCTATATGCTCACGGCTGATTCTAAAGATGAGTTGCAGCCAACGAGCCGGATTTCACGCTGGGAGGATAAAAACAACGATGGCGTCTACGAAACCGGAACCGCCTTTGTCGACAACCTGATTTTTCCCCGCTTTGTGCTACCCTACGGCAAAGACTGCATTCTCACCATGGAATCGGATGCCGACAATGTCTATAAATACACGGATACCAACGGCGATGGCAAAGCCGATAAAAAAGAATTGTTTACCAATAAGTATGGGCGGTCGGGCAATGTCGAGCACCAGCAGGCTTTTCTGTATTGGGGCATGGACAACTGGCTCTACAGTACCGTCAACGCCTTCCGGGTGCGGGAAACACCCAATGGGGTCATTCGTGAAAAAACGGGTTTTAACCGCGCTCAATGGGGTATTACTCATGATGATAACGGGAAATTGTGGTTTCAGGGTGGGGCCAGCGGCCTGCCTTCCTATTTTCAGTTCCCGATTCACTATGGCAATTTCGAGGTCCCGAACGAATTTGCGAAGGGCTTCGATGTACCCTGGGGAGCGCCGGTAAAACTGGCTGATATGCAGGGTGGTATGGACGAAGTTCGGCAGCCCGACGGATCGCTGAACCGGGTGACTGGCGCGGCTGGCAATGACGTATATCGGGGTGATCGACTCCCCGCCGATTTGAAAGGTCAATATTTTTACGGAGAGCCCGTTGCCCGGATTGTCCGCCAGATCAACCCCGTCGTAACCGAGGGGCTTACCACGCTGCATAACGTTTATCAGGACCAGAAATCCGAGTTTCTGCGCTCGACCGATCCGCTGTTTCGGCCTATCGATATGACCACCGCCCCCGATGGTACACTGTACATTACCGATATGTATCACGGCATCATTCAGGAGGGGCAATGGACTCAGAAAGGAACCTATCTGCGGACAAAAATCGAGCAATATCAGTTGGATAAAGTGGTTGGGCTGGGCCGAATCTGGCGCATCACCTACGAGGGCAAAGAGCGCGATAAGACCCATCCGGCTATGTATGCTGAAAAATCGGCCGATCTGGTGAAGCATTTAACGCATCCCAACGGGTGGTGGCGCGATATGGCCCAGCAGGTACTGGTACAGCGCAACGATTTGTCGGTCGTACCGCAGTTGACTACGATGGCGCTCACCAGCAAAAATACACAAGCCCGGACCCACGCCCTCTGGGCGCTGGAAGGGCTTGGCGCATTGAAAACGAGCGTTGTGCAAAAAATGCTGAAAGACGCTAACCCACTCCTGCGCATTCAGGCACTTCGCACGGGTGAAAGTCTCTATAAAACGGGTGACAAAACGTTGGAAGCGGATTTTAAACAGGCATTGGCCGATGCTAACACCGACGTTCAGATTCAGGCGATGCTGACGGCCAAATTTTTGAAACTACCTGGATTGGAAGAAGGTATCAAAGCGGCAATGGCCAGCAATAAAGCTGCGGGTGTTAAACTGGTTGGCGAACAAATCCTGACGCCACCCAAACAGCGAAACATGGGGCCGTTTGGTGCACCGGAACTGAGTGCGAACCAGAAGGCGCAGGTGGAGCGCGGTTCCTTAATTTATAACGAATTGTGTTCGCAATGTCACGGCAACAACGGCATGGGAACCCCCGCCGGAAACGGACGGTTGCTGGCTCCCGCGCTGGCAGGCTCACAACACATGCAGTCGCACCCAGATTATGCCATACGCGTTGTTCTGCACGGGCTTGAAGGTGCTATTGACGGCAAAACATACGCTGGCGGCCTGATGGCGAGTATGAAAGAACAATCAGACGAATGGGTCGCTGATGTGCTTTCTTACATACGAAACGGATTGTCAAACGATGCGTCGTTAATTTCACCGCAACAGGTGGCGCGGGTTCGCCATAAAACGACGGATCAAAAAGGGTCGTATCAGTACGCCCAACTATCGAAATTGATTCCTTATGAACTGCAACCACAGGCATTACAGGTTACCGCCAGCCACACGGCCTCTACCCGTATTGGCGGTAATGTGTCGCCTGCGAGTGCTTTTACCTACGAGGGCTGGTCAACGGGTAAGCGTCAGGAAAAAGGTATGTGGTATCAGCTGGAATTTCCCAAAGAGGTAAGTTTAGCCGAATTACGATTTACCGCATCGCAAACCATTAAAAAGGGATGGAAGCCAACACCCGGCCAACCCATGGCATCGATGACGATACCGTTTATTCAAAATTATCCGCGAGCCTTTGTCCTTCTGGTGTCTTCCGATGGTCAAACCTGGCATGAAATCCAGCCCGAAACGAAAGGTGTTTCGGGGGATAATATCATTTCGCTGAATGGGGCTAAGGCCAAATTTCTGAAAATGCAACTGAGCGAAAATTTAGCCGACGATGGCGATGATATTCCATGGTCAATGAGTCAACTAAAAGTATTTGCTCAGGAATAAATGCTTTATACGCCTGGAGTTTAATCAATTCGATAGCCTTGAAAATCATGAAAAACCAACCCACACGCCGTCAGTTTTTGGGAGCTACGGCGGCTCTCGTTGCGGGCACTGTCGCAGGCAGCCATAAACTTTTTGGTGCTCCTGCTCTGATCCGTAGTTTGGGTGATAAGCCCAATTCGCTGATCGATGGCGTACAGATTGGCGTCATAACCTACTCGTTTCGGGACATGCCCGACCAAAGCGCCGAAGCCACTCTGAAATATGTATTGGATTCTGGGATCAGCGCTATTGAATTGATGGGCGGGCCTGCCGAATCGTTTGCCGGTGCTCCGAAAAATACGGTTAATATGCAGGCTGTTTTCCCTTTGATGCGGAAGCGACGGGAGAAGCAGGAGCTTACCGAAGACGAAAAGAAACAACTGGCCGATGCTGATGCCCAAATGAAAGCGTACCGGGAGGAAGTGGCCAAATGGCGGCTATCGGTGCCCATGGATAAGTTCGAACAGGTGCGTAAGATGTACAATCAGGCGGGCGTAAAAATTTATGGGTTTAAACCTGATACGTTTGGTGTACAAAATTCGGACGCCGAAATAGAATATGGTTTAAAGGCGGCTAAACTGCTGGGTGCCAATCAGGTCACGGTAGAACATCCGGGCAACGATGCGCATACCCTTAAATTAGGAACGATGGCGCATAAACAGGGTTTACGAGTAGGCTATCATGGGCATGAGCAACAAACGCCTACGTTCTGGGATACCGCCCTTGCTCAATCGCCGGGTAATGCCATTAATTTTGATTTAGGTCATTACGTAGCCGCCGGGAACCCCGATCCACTAGTCTTCCTGAAGCAAAAACATGATCGAATTGCCAGTATGCACATCAAGGATCGCCAAACGGCCGACCACGGCAAAGGGAATTTACCGTGGGGACAGGGCGATACGCCCTTACTTCAGGTATTGAAACTGATGCGCGATCAGAAGTACAACTTCCCGGCTACGGTTGAATTAGAATACAAGGTACCGGCAGACTCTAATGCCGTAGCCGAAGTAAAGAAATGTGTGAATTTCTGTCGGAATGCACTGAGTTAGGCCATAGATGTGCGTAACTAACGAACAAAATACCCTGTTTTTGGTTACAATATCGAGCGATTATCCATCAAGGGCGTGAGCACAGATGGATGTTGCGCTGTGAGAACATATTGAGAGAATATGTCTGAGCGAAAACCCCGGCGATACGATTTCGCCGGGGTTTTTTGTTAAGCTGCAATTACAAAAAGAGTTTGAAATGTTTCTCCGTTATAAGGAGACAAAGCGATAAAACACAGGCGATTAAAGCATTATAGAAATGCTTGTATTCTGAATGCGCAAAATGGGCGATCAGGGCTCCTACAGCAAATGGGAATAAAAACAATACGGCTGCATTCTTGAGCTGGTGATTCCAGACACCAGCAAGCAACGCTACTGCACCAATTGTTTCGGCAATGCCAATCCAGATTGTCCAGGTTTTATCAAAGCCGAGCGATAACATGCTCGTCATCATTTTGGGCTTTTGAAGAACTTTGAAAAGCCCGGCGTACCCAAATAAATACAGGTAGTAAGAGTAACATAGCCAATGAACGACACTCGTTATTTTTTCCATCATCTTTTTTGATGACAAAAGTATTGGCCTACTTTACGGAGAACAATGTACATACAGAATTGTATGATACTGATAAAAAAAGCAGTATATGCACAAAGAAACATCCACAAATGCGATTAACAGGAAGAGCCTGAATGAAGAATGTGGTATGGCCTATACGTTAGCCGTCATTGGCGGACGGTGGAAATTGAGCATCCTTGGCTTCCTGATGAACGGTGAAAAACTCAGATATAATGAGATCCGAAGAAAGCTTGTGGGGGTGTCCGAGCGAATGCTGATCACACAGCTCAAAGAGCTAGAGCGTGACGGTTTGATCGAAAGAACGGTTTATGCTGATGTTCCTCCCAAAGTAGACTATCAATTGACGGATTTAGGGAATTCGTTGCAGGAAATCCTAAACGCTATGGCTGATTGGGGAGATATCCACCGCGAGAAACTACAGCAGGAATAAACTGGATTACAGACTGTTATGCCTATAGCTATTTCTGCCGATTCCTTTGAGATTTACCTGGCTCAGTATTGTTACCTGACTTTTAGAGATGACTCGCGTATAAGTAATTCCGAATGTAGAATAATGGTATTGGTCGTTAGAATATCCATCGCACCATTCAAATGATTAATCAGGCTCTGGGCTGCTACTTCGCCCATTTTTTCGCCGGGGTAGTTGATCGTTGTTAGATTGGGTTCAATGACTGTTGATACAGGGTCATTGTTAAAGCCCACAACGGCGATGTCGGCAGGAATCGAAAATCCGGCCTGTTTCAGGGCGCTCATACAACTCACCGCGCAGAAATCATTGGTCACAAAAAGACCATCGGGTCGCATTTTCATGGCCTGAATACGCCGGGCCGCTTCTGCTCCCGCTTCCTGACTTAAATCAGTTACCATAACTAAGTCTTCGTCATAGGGCAAATTATACTCAAGCAAGGCCAATCGATAGCCTTTAAGCCGGTCAGCATAAACGTTCCGTTTCAGATTGCCGGTTACGTGCATAACCCGTCGGCATCCCTGTTCGATCAAATGAGCCGTGGCTTCATAACCTGCTTTAGTATTGTCGATGACTATACTGGTTCCCTGTTTGTGTTCGAGTACACGGTCAAAAAATAGCAGCGGAATTCCTTTGTTAACAAACGAATCAAAGTGGTCTGCTTTGTCTGTATCATAGGCAACGGATACCAACAACCCATCGACCCGGCTGTTGAACATCGTTTTCGCATTCGCGATTTCTTTTTTAACTGACTCCAGTGATTGGCTGATAATCAGGTTATAAGATGCTTTATTAGCGACCTTTTCCATGCCAGCCAGCACTGTCGACATGAAGTTACTGTTCAGCCGGGGCACGATAACACCAATCGTATTGGTTCGCTGACGTCGCAAATTACTGGCAAATGTATTCGATCGATAGCCCATTTCCTTGGCTGTTGCAGCAATCATGCTTTTTGTATTGCTGTTAATGGCAGGATGGTCGTTCAACGCTCGGCTAACCGTTGCGGGGGATAGATTCAACAGTTTCGCGATGTCGTATATAGTCGTTTCTTTTTCCATAAAGAGAATGCCCCCTGGGGCTGGATTATCAAAGTAACGCAAAATCTCTTTTTGCTCAATTTTACTGCAATCGGTTGCTTTTGAGCACGATTAAGCGTGTAAACAGCACAAAGACTTGTAAATTAATAGCTAATCAATTATTAATCAATAATTTAATGCGTGTATGCCGGCCTTGATTTAACTGCTAATATCAGCCTTTTATCGAGTAAAGCAAAAGTAGAGGAAATATTTTACTATTTTTATCACAATAGTTTATGTAAAAAATACCGAAAACTATTGAATGAACACGTTATAGGCATTAAATTTAATTGACTGAGAAAATAATCTTTGCAATCGGTTGTAATTATAAAAATTAACAGGAACTTTATAGTCTAAATGGGAGGCTAGGAAAAATAATCCATGAAAAAATCCTATCCGTTAGAAAGCATAGTCACTGCTTCCAGCCTAAGATTTCCAGCGTAACGAAAAGGATCAACCAATAAACCCAATTGACGAATTATGAGACGACTACCCGAACGAAACGTAGCTGTTTTGCTGACCGGCGTCTGTGTGACCAGGCTGATAAGACCCGGTACATGAATTTCCGAAACATTATGCATCTTGGCCAACGCTTTCGGAAAACGTGTACAAATTCTATCAATCGAATGATTCGTTGCTACTGTCAGATTCTCCTGTTTTTTGTGGCGTTTTCGGCTACTGCACAATCGCCTGCTAACCTGCCCCATCTTCAGAAACAGGGCAATGCTACACAGCTAATCGTGGCGGGTAAACCATTTCTGATGCTGGGTGGTGAATTAGGGAATTCCAGTGCATCGGATATGACATATATGAAACCCGTTTGGCCTAAACTGCAACAAATGCACGTAAACACGGTTTTAACGCCGGTTTATTGGGAATTACTGGAACCTCAGGAAGGTAAGTTCGACTTTACACTGGTCGATGAATTGATTAAGGATGCACGCGCTCATCAGATCAAACTGGTACTCTTATGGTTTGGCAGCTGGAAAAATAGCATGTCCTGCTATGTCCCCGATTGGGTGAAAACCGATACGAAGCGCTTCCCAAGAGCACAGAATAAATCCGGACGAGGTCAGGAAATTCTGACTCCCTTCGCTAAAAATAATCTGGAGGCCGATATAAAAGCCTTCAGCGCGCTCATGCGGCACATACGCGATACCGACGAGCGACAACAAACGGTTATCATGATTCAGGTCGAAAACGAGATCGGAATGTTGCCCGATGCCCGTGACCATTCGCCCGTTGCCAATGAAGCCTTTCAACAACCAGTGCCTAAAACGCTGCTTCACTACGTACAAACGAATAAAACTACGCTGGCTCCCGCTGTACTGGAAGCCTGGAAAAAGGCTGGTTATAAAACTAGTGGAAGCTGGGAAGACGTTTTTGGTAAAAGTCTGGCAACCGATGAAATCTTCATTGCCTGGCATTTCGCGCAGTATGCGAACCGAGTCACTGAAGCCGGGAAAGCGATTTATGCACTCCCCATGTTCGTTAATGCAGCCCTGAACCGCCCGAATGTGAAACCGGGCGATTACCCCAGCGGTGGGCCGCTTCCGCACATTATCGACATCTGGAAAGCTGGTGCTCCCGCGCTCGATTTTCTCTCTCCTGACTTCTACAATCCGGATTTCAAGCACTGGAACGACCTCTATAAGCGTCAGGATAACCCGCTGTTTATTCCAGAAATAAGGTTTGAGCCATCTGTGGCCCCCAAAGCCTTCTATACCGTTGGTCATTATGATGGGATGGGTTTTTCGCCGTTTTCAATTGAATCAACGGATAAACCCGGAGAGGAGCCTCTTGCAAAAAGCTATTCGGTACTCGATCAGTTAAGTCCGATTACTCTGGCCAGTCAGGGGAAACGCATGATGGATGGGTTTCTGTTCGACAAAAAGACGGCTACCGATACGGTTCGGCTGGGAGACTATACTTTTTTGGTAAAGCATGATTATACACTGGGCTGGTCGCCAAAAGCCAAAGATGAGGAATGGCCAATGACGGGTGGGCTGATTATTCAGACCGCTCCCGATGAATTTACGGTAGCAGGAACCGGTGTGGTTATCACGTTTTCGTCTGATAAACCCGAAGCGCCCATTGCGGGTATTGTTCGGGTCGATGAAGGGAAATACGTTGATGGGAAATGGCAACCCGGACGTCGTCTGAATGGGGATCAGGATCACCAGGGGCGGCATGTGCGCATTCCGGTAGGTGAATATGGTATCCAGAAAGTGAAGCTGTACCGGTATAAATAAATGGTCAGACATGGACTATTGATTTGGGATGAGCACATCGACCGAAGCTAACGATCCAAAGCCCAATGAAACTATCCTTTTTGTTCATCATACATGGTAAGTAATACACCCTCCTGTCAGTTGATGGGAGGGTTGTTTTAGGATGATCTGGTAGAAAGTTCATTCCCTTCGCAACAGAAATTCAATCGGTTGCAAAGGGTAGAAGCCTGCACTAAAGTCCTTATGCTGAGCAAATACTAAACCTCTTAATTCTGTATAGTTTGTTATGAAGCTATTCGTCATTATTGCGGCCATGCTGTCTCTGACCGGATCGGTAACGAGAACGGTAGCCCAGCAGATTTCCCGCGAAGAACTCATCTTTCTGACCCCCGACTGGAAAGGAGAACGCTTCCCCGATGGCCGTCCGAAGGTGCCGGATGCTATTCTGAAACGCATGAAACGGGTCACTCAGGAAGAAGCCTGGGCGGTACTGAAAGGTGAAAACTACCGCTATCAGTTTGCCGGTGACTGGCAAACGATCAACCCGGATAGCGTACTGGTTGGCCGGGCACTCACGGCAACGTTTATGCCCGGTCGACCGGATGTACACCGTGTTACGGACGAAAAAGGGCACACGAAAGACGGGCGCGTAAAATCGCAGAATGCCTGGCCGATCGACATGCTGATTAAGGGCGATGTATACGTTGTCGATCAGTTTGGTATGCACGAAGACGGCCCGACCATTGGTGATAACCTGGGCAACTCCATCTACGCCAAAACGGGCAATGGGATCGTCTATGAAGGAGCCGTTCGCGATGTGGCCGGACTAAAAGAAATTGGAGGGTTCACTTCTTATTTCCGGAGTTATCATCCCTCACACCATAATCCGGAAGGCAATCTGAATACAACATTGGTGGGCATCAACCGGCCGACGCGCATTGGTAAGGTCATGGTGATGCCGGGCGATGTGGTGCTTGGGCGCGACGGGGGTGTTTGTTTTATTCCGCCACATCTGGCCGAGAAAGTCGTCAAAACCTCCGAGATTATCCGGTTGCGTGACATGTTTGGTCACCTGCGTTTACGGGAGCAGAAATACACGCCAGGACAGATTGACTCACGCTGGTCAGATGATATTGAGAAAGACTTCTCGCAATGGCTGAACGCCCACGTGAACGAACTGCCCGTTCCGAAAGAGCAAATTCAGGATTATCTCAAAACCCGCACCTGGTAAATCGACCGCCTAAACTCTTTTAACCATGAAAACATCCCGTCGTTCATTTCTCACTAAAAGCGCCATCGCCAGTGCCTTAACGGCCAGTTCATTATCTGGTTTCGGAAATGGCCTGGAAACAGCTGTTGACCGGGCTCCGCAATCATCAGCTCCCTCCGATCTGAAAATCACCGACATCAAATGCGGCTTTATTCGGAATGGACATAGTTTGTTCGTCAAGGTACATACCAATCAGGGAATCTGGGGATGCGGTGAAGGCGTCGATGCTACGCCCGGAACCTATCATTTGGTGAAAATGATGGGTGAACGGATCAAAGGCAAAAGCCCGCTTAATGTGCACCGCTTGTTTGAAGATGTTCGGAAAGCGGGCTTTTTCGAAGGAGCGCAGGCAGGCATGTATATTTCGGTTCTCTCGGCGGTCGAAACGGCCCTGTGGGATCTTGTCGGTAAAGCGCTGGGTATGCCCGTGTATCAATTGCTGGGCGGCAAATTCCGGAATAAAATCCGGGTCTATTGCGATACGGGAGCCTATCGGGAAACGGACACCAGTCCGGATGCTTTCGGGAAAAGTGCCAAAAAAGCCGTCGATATGGGCTTTACAGCCGTGAAATACGACATCGATGAGCGCAACGACCCGAACAAATTCGATGCCTACAACTGGACGGCCAGCCAGGGCGAGCTGGAACGGATGTACAACCAGATTGCCGGGGTACGGAAAGCCGTTGGACCGAAGATCGACATCTGTGTGGATATGCACGGGAAGTATGACGTAACCACCGGCCGACGCGTCGCCAAGATGATGGAGCCCTTAAACCTCCTCTTTCTCGAAGAACCGATTCCCGCCGAAAATCCCGAAGCATACCGACAGATTCGTGAGGCTTCCAATACACCCATCTGTGCCGGTGAAAATCATTACCTGGCTCACGGTTTCCGTAGACTGCTCGAAATCGGGGCGGTGGATATCATTATGCCTGATTTGCAGAAAGCAGGGGGCCTGGGCGAAGCGCAGCGGATTGCTAATCTATCCAACCTCTATTACGTTCCGTTTGCCCCACACATGGTAGCCTCATACCTGGGGGCAATGGCGTCGAGTCACGTCTGCGCGTCGGTACCGAACTTCCTGATTCTGGAGTGGCAGATCTACTTCCACGAGGAGCCAATGTTTAAAGAGATCGTTACGTTCGATGGCCCAATGGTAGAAAAAGGATTTATCCCCCTATCGGAAAAGCCTGGTATTGGTGTGGAAATCAATGAAGAAGGGATGCGGAAGTACGCGCCGAAAGATGTGCCGTTTTTTGTCTAAACGCCCGACTGGCCGCGCTGATCACTAATAGGTCTATCGCTTGGAGCTGTGCCACGGTTTTGAACCGTGGCACAGCTCCAAGCGATAGACTACAATAAGTATCCCTGGAAGAGTAAGCTAAATGTCATGAAAAATAATTTTCCCAATGCATAATTCCCTGCCCGAACGTGTTGACCTTTTAGATAGATCGCCCAGACTTCTCGCAGCAATTTGTACCTGTTGCCTGATTATCAGTATGCTATCCGGCTCCGTTGCGAACGCTCAGGCACCCGATTTTCAGAAAATGACGCCCGAGCAGCGGACGGCTTATATGAACAAAATGCGGGAGGCCAGCCAGGAAGACTGGCAGAAAGTAATGAATCAGCTAAATCTGAAATTGCCGACGCTGCCTCCGCCCGCCGATGATCCTAAGCGACCCTCGCAGCTCAAGCAGAAAGAGGGGTCAACCAATTGGTACGACGATGCGGGCAATACCCACGTTCGATCAGGATGGGGCAACTGGACCAACTACGACGAAACGAAAGCTGAAGGCCACGACTTGCCGAACCCGCTGGTGCTAAAAAGTGGCAAGCCTGTTAAGGATGCGAATGCCTGGTGGAAACAGCGCCGACCCGAAATTCTGAATGATTATTTGACCGAGATATACGGCAAAACACCGAAGAATACGCCGAAAGTGCGCTTTGAAGTCACGGAGGTGATCGATACGGCACTCAAAAGCAAAGCTATCCGAAAAACAATTGTTGGCCACATTGACAATTCACGATACCCCAGTGCCAAACCGAGTATCAATATAACCCTGTATACACCGGCCAGTGCCAAAGGGCCAGTGCCGCTGATGGTGCTGGTCTGGGGATCATTTCCCGCCCCAATGCTGACGATTAACCGGGTCATTACGGCGGGTTGGGCGGTAGCAACTGTCAATACCGGTTCTATTCAGATGGATAATGGAGGTGGTTTGCATGAAGGTATTATTGGCCTGGTCAATGAAGGAAAAGACCGAAAACCCGACGACTGGGGCGTATTGTCTGCGTGGTGCTGGGGACTAAGTCGTGCATTTGATTATTTCGAGACCGACAAGGCCATCAATGCCAAACAAATCGGGATTCAGGGGCATTCGCGCTGGGGGAAAACTGCCTTGCTTGCAGGTGCTACCGATCCTCGCTGGGCTATTGTTTTTGCCAGCTGTTCCGGATCGATGGGCGCTTCCCTCGAAAAACGAAATTATGGCGAGACCATCGACAACGTGGCTGGCTCGGGTGAATACCACTGGATGGCAGAGAACTTCGTTAAATACGGGGGCAATTGGGCTGCCATGCCCGTTGATGCGCACGAACTGGTAGCGCTGGTGGCTCCCCGGCCGTTATTTATTACGGGTGGCACAAAAGACAGTTGGGGCGACTCGTATGGCATGTTTCTGGCCTGTGTTGGCGCTAGCCCGGTGTATAATCTGCTTGGTAAAAAAGGGTTGACTACAACCGAAATGCCCAAGCCTGACGAAGCGCTGATGGACGGCGAACTGGCTTTCCGCAATCATGAAGGTGGTCATACCGATGCCCCCGACTGGCCGGTATTTCTGGAATTTGCCGAAAAACAATTTAAACGGATTAAATAACCGGTTGGGAGCAGGCTAACCAGCTTGTTTTTCCAAACGCGACGAGCATTTATTATGGGAATGTTACAAACCATGCGCTGGTTCGGGCCAAACGACCCGGTTTCATTAATGGATATACGGCAGGCAGGTTGCACGGGCGTAGTGACGGCGCTGCATCAGATTCCGGTAGGTGAGGTCTGGTCAGTCGAAGCCATTGACGAACGAAAGCAGCTTGTTGAGGCCATGAATGATCGGTATTCGCCTTTACAGTGGGCGGTGGTCGAGAGCTTGCCCGTTCATGAAGACATCAAAAAAGGTCGTTCGGGCAGAACCGCGTATATCGAAAATTATAAGCAGTCGATCCGCAACCTGGCCGCTTGTGGCATCAACACAGTTTGCTACAATTTTATGCCGGTGCTCGACTGGTCGCGTACCAATCTTAACTATGAAATGCCGGATGGATCGCGGGCGCTGCGGTTCGTTTGGGAGGATTTCGCGCTGTTCGATCTGTGCATTTTAAAGCGTCCGGGTGCTGAACCTGATTATGAACCTGAAGTGGCCCAGTCGGCTCGTCAGAAGTTTGAGCGGATGACGGCTGAGGAAATTGCCGCATTGACCAATGTTGTTTTGCTCGGATTACCTGGTTCTGAAGAGGCTTTTTCGCTCGATACATTTCAGGGCCTGTTAAATGAATACGCGACAATTGGCGATAAGGAGCTTCGGGAAAACTTGTATTACTTTATTCAGGAAGTTGCCCCACTGGCTCAGGAAGTCGGGATTAATCTCTGCATTCACCCCGACGATCCCCCCCGGCCCTTGTTAGGATTACCCCGCGTAGTCAGTACTGAAGCGGACCTGGCGCAACTGATGGCGGCTTGCGACGTAACCGCCAATGGCATCACGTTCTGTACGGGTTCACTGGGCATCCGCTCCGACAATGATTTACCCGGAATGATTCGGCGATTCGGTAATCGCATTCACTTTATTCATCTCCGTACAACGAAGCGGGAAGGTGCCGAGGGTTCTGGTGATGCCCGCAACTTTCATGAAGCAGATCACCTGGCCGGCGATGTTGATATGTATGCTGTGGTGAAGGCAATTGTGCTGGAACAGCAGCGGAGAGCCCAGCTGGGTATTGGCGCAACGGCGATACCGATGCGTCCTGACCACGGCCATCAGATGCTCGACGATTTGCATAAGCGAACCTACCCCGGTTATTCGGCAATCGGTCGGCTGCGCGGACTGGCAGAGCTACGCGGACTGGAGTTCGGAATCATTCGATCGCTGGAAGAAACAGAAGGTATACTGACCCAGCAATCGGCCGACTATTAATTTTTAGGCACTATCTGGTATCCCAGCATTGGGTAGTAGTACACAACTTCACGAAGCGTTACTAGCAACACATGAATTCGATAAAGTACACTAAACTTGTTGTCCTCCTGCTGGTCGCCACCAGTACCTACGCCGGACCACCAGACCGGGAGGATGGGTATCGGTTGTGGCTGAAATATGATTTGATTAAAGACGCGGGTCAGCGGGATGCTTACGCACGTTCGGCGCAGTTTATCGCGCTGAATGGCAACAACTCGGTTTTGAAAGCAGCAGCCGATGAGTTGCAGATCGGTTTGCAGGGGTTGTTGGGTAAATCGATACCCGTTATTGCCAACGCTGGTAGCCGGACGGGTGGCATTGTTCTGGCTGTCGGGAATGGCCCAACGGCCAGCAATCAGGAATTGAATGCAGAAGGGTATCAGATTTCAAGCCAGTCAAACAACATTGTCATTAACGGAAAAACCGAGTCGGGCGTTTTGTATGGTGCCTTTGGGCTACTACGCCAACTTCAGACGCGCCAACCTCTCTCCACTATTTCGCTGACCAGTAACCCAAAGGTTCGCTATCGGATGCTCAACCATTGGGATAATACCAACGGCACTATTGAGCGGGGGTATGCAGGAGGAACGCTCTGGAAATGGTTCGAACTCCCCGAACGGCTGGACCCACGCTACCGCGATTATGCCCGGGCCAATGCATCGCTGGGTATCAACGGAACGGTTGTCAATAACGTCAATGCCAGCGCTCGTTTTCTTACGGGTGAATACATCCAGAAAGTAGCGGCACTGGCTACTGTTTTTCGGCCTTATGGCATTCGGGTTTATCTGTCGGTTTATTTCCCGGCTCCCAAAACCATCGGCGGTCTGAAAACAGCCGACCCACTCGACCCGGAGGTTCGGAAATGGTGGGCCGATAAGGCGAAAGAAATCTATGCGCTCATTCCGGATTTTGGCGGTTTTCTCGTTAAGGCCAATTCGGAAGGCGAGCCCGGCCCGCAGGATTACGGCCGCAATCATGCCGATGGAGCCAACATGCTGGCCGAAGCGCTGAAACCCTATGATGGTATTGTGCTGTGGCGGGCCTTTGTCTACAAGGCTGACCCTAAAGCCGACCGCTTCAAAGCGGCTTACGAAGAGTTTGGTGACCTCGACGGTAAGTTCGATAAAAAGGTGATCGTTCAGGTGAAAAACGGTCCTATTGATTTCCAGCCTCGTGAGCCATTTTCGCCCTTATTCGGGAAAATGCCCAAAACACCGCTGGCAATGGAGTTCCAGATTACGCAGGAATACCTCGGCTTTGCAACGCACATGGTCTACGAAGCACCCATTTTCAAGGAATGCCTGGAGACAGATACCTACGCTAAAGGTAAAAATTCAACCGTCGCCAGGGTTGTGGATGGTAGCTTACACGGCTATGCAATAACGGCTATGGCGGGTGTTGCCAACACGGGCTCCGACCGTAACTGGACGGGTCATCCGATGGCGCAGGCGAATTGGTATGCTTATGGACGATTGGCCTGGGACAATACGCTGTCTGCTGAAGCGATTGCGAACGAATGGATAAAAATGACGCTCACCAATGAGCCTCAGGCTGTAAAACACATTGCTGATCTGATGCTCAGATCGCGGGAAATTTACGTGAATTATAATACCCCGCTTGGGCTTTCGCGCCCCTGGTCGGGCGTTCACTTTGCGCCCGAACCCTGGCAAAATAAAAGCTCCCGGCCCGACTGGACAGCCATTTACTACCACCGGGCCGATTCGGTAGGATTGGGTTTTGACCGGACGTCTACGGGGAGCAATGCGCTGGCACAATATAGTCCGGAGGTGCAGCAGCGCTGGAATAACGTCGAAACCTGCCCATTACCCTATTTGCTCTGGTTCCACCATGTGCCGTGGACCAAGAAACTGACAACGGGCCGCACACTCTGGGATGAACTCTGCACGCGTTTCTATACGGGTGCCGATTCCGTTGGCTGGATGCAGAAACAGTGGGCGCAAGTGAAGAACAATATTGATCCGGAAACATACGCCGACGTCGCTGCCCGACTGGAAACCCAGCATAAAGAAGCGATTTGGTGGCGGGATGCGTGGGTTTTGTATCTACAGGAGTATGCGCGTCAGCCCATTCCGGCTCCCTACAAAAAGCCGGAACGAACACTGGGTGAGGTAAAACAACTGGTTGATATTTACCTGCTTCGTTGAGTTTCTGCGACAATCTGTAAGAAATCATTTTCTGAAAAACAGATAGATGTAATGTTTAATAAGCTTTGTATACTAACGATTCCTAAATCCTTAATGCCATGAAAAAAGACGAAGTAGTGGACGTATCGAGACGTAGTTTTCTGAAAACGACAGCAACAGGAGCCTTAGCCACGACGATCATAGGTGGTTTTCCAACGATTGTGCCTGCGTCGGTATTTGGGAAAAATGCTCCTAGTAATCGAATCAATATCGCTGCCATTGGCACGGGACGTATCTCCCGTGGGCATGATATGCCGGGGGTATGGCAGTATGATAACGCACTGATTATGGCCGTCTGCGATCTCGACAGCAACCGGGTTGAAGATGCCAAGAAGCTGGTCAATGGCTATTATGCCAAGAAAACAGGTAAAGATTATGATGGCGTTCGGGGTTATACCGACTATCGGGAATTATTGAACAACAAAGATATCGATGCCGTCATTGTCAGTACCCCCGATCATTGGCATGCCCCGATTGTAGTCGATGCGGTGCGGGCAAAAAAGGACGTTTACATGCAGAAGCCAGCCTCTCTTACCATCGCCGAAGGCCGGATGATGGCTGATGCGGTCAAACAATCCGGGCAGATCGTACAGGTTGGTAGCCAGCAGCGTTCATCGGAACAGTTTCGGTATGCCGCCGAGCTGGTCCGCAATGGCCGGATCGGACAGTTAAAAACGGTTTATGTTGGTTTGCCCGGCGACCCATCGGGTGAAGAGGAGCCTCAAATGCCCGTTCCGAAAAACCTGAATTACGACATGTGGCTGGGCACAACGCCGGAGGTTTACTATACCGAAAAACGGGTGCATCCACAAGTTGGCTACGATCGGCCCGGCTGGTTACGTTGTGAACAATTCGGTGCCGGAATGATCACCGGATGGGGCGCACACCACGTCGATTCGGCCCATTGGGCCATGAATACAGAATACACCGGCCCTGTTGAAATCTGGGGCAAAGCCGATTTTCCGAAAAAAGGCCTGTGGGATGTACATGGCATTTTCCGTACAGAAGCCCTGTATGAAAATGGCGTGCGGATGATTGTCACGAATGAGATTGCCAATGGCATTAAATTCGAAGGAACTGAAGGCTGGATTTTCGTCTCTCGTGGCGATGCGGCCGTAACGGCCAGCGATCCTATTGCGAAACAGAATGCGGCCAAGAAACTGGATGCCAGTGATCCCAAACTCCTCACATCGGTTATCGGACCCAATGAAGTTCATCTGACTGTCAGTAAAGAACATCACGGCAACTGGCTGGAAAGCATCATCAGCCGCAAGGAACCGATTGCTCCGGCCGAAGTTGGTCACCGTTCCTGCTCGGCTTGCCTGCTCCATCATGCGGCTATGAAACTGAATCGTAAACTCTATTGGGACCCGAAAAAAGAACAGTTTAAAAACGACCCGGAAGCCAATAAACTGCTGTCGCGCCCACAGCGTGCAACGTATGCCATTAAAGCAGTGGCCTCGGCGAAGGGGAGATAAGGGTTTATGGTCAGGAAACTGGGGTGGGCCGGTATGCCGGAGCGGCATGAAACGAATGCGTCACCTCATCGCAACTCCTTGACCGTAAATTGTTTAAACTATAATGCTAGCTAAAATGAAGTTATTGCCCACTGTTGGTAGCCTGTTTATGGCCGCACTACTTGCCGCCTGTCAATCGTCGGAGAAAAAAGCCGGACAAGATTCTGATGATGGTATGATTCGCCTGATCACGTTAGACCCCGGTCATTTTCATGCGGCTCTGGTGCAGAAAACGATGTATGACGGCGTGGATTCGGTCGTGCATGTGTATGCGTCCGACGGACCCGATTTGCAACTGTATCTGGATAAAATTCAGGGCTACAATACCCGCCCCGACGATCCGACCCATTGGAAAGAAAAAGTCTATAAAGGCGCGGATTTCCTGGACAAAATGATAGCTGATCGGGCCGGGAATGTAGTGGTGATGGCTGGAAACAACCGCCTGAAAACAGATTACATCCAGAAAACGGTTGACGCTGGATTTAATGTACTGGCCGATAAACCAATGGTTATCAGTTCGTCGAATTTTGGCCAATTGAAAGATGCTTTCGCTACGGCGGAGAAAAATAAGGTGTTGCTCTATGACATCATGACGGAACGGTACGAAATATCGACCATGTTACAGCGGGCCTTTTCGATGCAGGCCGACGTGTTCGGAACACTGGAAAAAGGGACGCCCGACAATCCATCCGTTACGAAAGAGAGTGTTCACCATTTCTATAAAAATGTGTCGGGAAGCATCCTCACGCGCCCGGCCTGGTTTATGGACGTTGCGCAGCAGGGCGAAGGAATTGTCGATGTAACGACTCACCTGGTCGATCTTGTTCAGTGGGAATGTTTTCCCGAACAAACCATTGACTATCAAAAAGATATTAACCTTAAGTCGGCCCGGCGATGGACGACGGATATGAGCCTTAGTCAATTTAAGGCTATAACAAAACTGGATGCTTTTCCAGATTACCTCAAAAAAGATGTCGTAAAAGACAGCATCCTGCGCGTATACAGCAACGGTGAGATTAACTATCAGCTCCGGGGTGTGCATGCAAAAGTATCGGTTACCTGGGCCTATAAAGCACCGGAAGGAGCAGGCGACACCCACTACTCGATTATGCGCGGAACGAAAGCCAACCTGATCATTCGACAGGGAGCTGAGCAACAGTATAAGCCAACGCTGTATATCGAGCCGATCAAAGGAAACACAGCCCTCGATGCCTCGCTGAAAACTGCTCTGCCGACCATTCAAAAGGAGTTTCCGGGTGTCGAACTAAAGAAAATAGCAAAAGGCTGGGAAGTCGTCATTCCCGAAAAATACAAGGAAGGTCACGAGGCCCATTTTGGTCGGGTAACGCAGAAATACCTGCAATACCTGAAAGAAGGCAAGATGCCTGCCTGGGAGGTCCCCAACATGCTGGCTAAATATTACACCACAACGCAAGCGCTGGAACTGGCGAAAAAATCAAAGAGCAAATGAAAGAGCGAATGAGTGAACGTGTGATACTTCAGCAAAAATGATGGGGATCACTCGTTCGCTCATTCACTCTTTACCTCTTTAACCCCCTTAAAATCATGAACAACCCACAGGATAATCGACGCAAGTTTCTTAAAGAGTCCGTCGCAACGGCGGCTGGCCTGATCATGTTACCGGGCTTGCCTGGTGAGGTGTTGACTGCTCCTCAACGACTGGTCATCGAAAATGAAACGAAGACTCCGCTGGCTCCCAAAGCCGGACGGATTAAGTTCGCTGTTATTGGCATGAATCACGGCCATATTTACGGTCAGGTGGAAGCTACGGTTCGGGGTGGTGGCGAATTAACGTCATTCTACGCGAAAGAGCCTGATCTGGCGGCTGCGTTTGCCAAACGATACCCACAGGCCAAACTCGCCAAAAGCGAACAGGAAATTCTTGATGATAAGTCCATACAACTTGTTCTCAGTTCTGGTATTCCCGACGAACGGGCACCACTGGGTGTTCGGGTCATGAAGGCTGGTAAGGATTACATGGCCGATAAACCCGGTATCACAACCCTTGAACAACTGGCCGAAGTACGTCGCGTTCAGAAGGAAACGAAGCGTATCTACTCAATCATGTATAGTGAACGCTTCGAGAATAAGGCGACGGTTAAAGCCGGAGAGTTGGTTAAGGCGGGCGCAATTGGCAAAGTAATCCAGACAATTGGCCTGGGGCCGCACCGCATAACGCCCAAGTCGCGTCCGGATTGGTTCTTCGATCGGAAGCGGTTCGGTGGCATTATCTGCGACATTGGTTCGCACCAGTTCGATCAGTTTCTCTACTTTACCGGTTCTTCCAAAGCCGATGTGGTTGCGTCGCAGATTGGCAATACGAACCATCCGCAATACCCAAACTTCGAAGATTTCGGCGATGTGATGCTGCGTGGTGATGGCGGTGTGGGCTACATTCGGGTCGACTGGTTTACGCCGGATGGGTTGAAATCCTGGGGTGATGGTCGCCTGACAATTCTTGGTACAGAAGGCTTCATCGAGATTCGTAAGAACATTGATCCGGGTGGGCGCGAAGGCGGAAACCACCTGTTTCTGACGGATAATAAAGAAACCCGCTACTTCGATTGTAGCAAAGAGACACTGCCCTACGGCGAACAACTCGTGAACGACATCCTGAATCGTACCGAAACCGCTATGACGCAGGAGCATTGTTTTCTGGCTACCGAGCTGGCACTTAAAGCCCAGAAGCAGGCGCAACCAATTCACCTGAAAAGTAAGAGTTAAGGCGTTGAAACGCCGGGCTTCCCGAACGCTCAAAACGTTCGGGAAGCCGAATTCCGATATTGACACATGACGAAACGATACGTACTTACCCTGCTTTTAGTCCTGGTTGCCACGAGTGTCGGCTGGTCATTGGACGATCAGGTGAACTGGAAGAAAGTCCGGGTGCTGGTCTACACAAAAAATGGGAAAGGATATGTTCACGATAACATCCCCAATGCCGTTCAGTGTATTCAGAAACTTGGGCAGCAGCACGGATTCAAGGTTGATGTGTCAGATCAGCCAGCGGTCTTCACCGAAGAAAATCTGAAGCAATATACAGCCCTGATTTTCCCAAGTACCAACAACGATGTATTCGATACCGATGCGCAACGGCTGGCATTTCGACGGTATATTGAGGCTGGTGGCGGGTTTGTTGGCATTCATTCTGTCATAGGGACCGAGCGTAACTGGCTCTGGTTTAAGCGAATGCTTGGTGGAACGTTTGCCTGGCATCCTCATTTCCAGAAACTCAAACTCAATATTATCGACACGAACCATCCGTCCATGCAGGGATTGCCCAAGGTTTGGGAGAAAGGGGATGAGTGTTATTTCTCGAAAGAAATGTCGCCAGGGCCAACCGTCGTAATGGTACATGATCTGACCGCACTGAATCCACAAGACCAGGAAGAAAAAGACAAGATAATCGCCAATCGGGGGTCATACACCGAGCTCTATCCGGCGGCCTGGTATTACAATTTCGATGGAGGATATACCTGGTGTACGGCGCTTGGTCATGATAAAAAAGACTATGAAGACCCTACGTTTACCCAGCACATTTTTCAGGGAGTCCGTTTCGTGGTCGGGCAGGTCCGGAAAATCGATTTCAGTAAAGCCTACGCCGATTCGAGGGATACACCGATAAAATAGTTTACGGTTTATGGTTTTTGTTTTCCGGGGCGGCAGGAGACAGCACGTCCTCTGGAAAATAAATGCCATAAACTGATTGAATAACCAACCTAAAAAATGGAACAAGTGCAAGAGAATACGAACGTGCAGCAGGCAGTCAATCCAACGGTTCATACCATTTTTTCGCTCGAAGGCAAACTCGCGCTCATTACGGGTGGGGGGAGTGGAATTGGCTTTGACATAGCCCGTTGTATGGTGGTGGCCGGGGCCAGTGTTGTCATCACAGGTCGTCGGGAGCAGCCCCTACAGGAAGCAGTTGGACTGCTTGCCGAAAGCCGCACCGGTGCTCAGGCCTATTACAAGGTGAACGATGTAACAGCAAGGGGATCGCTGGATGGCCTGGTAGAGGAAATTGAAGCCGCACACGGTCCCATTGATATTCTGGTCAATAATGCCGGTATCAACATGAAAAAACCGGCCCTTGAAGTAACCGACGAAGATTTCGACCGTATTGTTCACACAAACCTGAACTCCGTCTTCAGCCTGACCCGTGCCTGTGCGCAACGCATGATGGCGCGTAAACGTGGTTCGATCATCATGATTTCGTCGATGGCCGCCTATTATGGACTTGACAGGGTGGTAGCGTATGCCGCTTCCAAGTCGGCGGTTGAGGGCATGGTTAAAGTGCTGGCGTCGGAGTTTTCGGGCAATGGCGTTCGCGTCAATGCGATTGCCCCCGGATTTATTGAGACAGCGATGAGCAAAACAGCAATGGGCGGAGATCCCGACCGGTTTGCCCGCGCCATGCGTCGGACACCGATGGGGAAATTTGGCAAACCCGATGATATCGGTTGGGCCGCTGTTTATCTGGCTTCGGAAGCCGCCAAATATGTCACTGGCGTATCACTGCCCGTTGATGGGGGTAACTCAATTGGGTTCTAGGATAGGGTTGGTTCTGGCAACCATATGTAGCTGCCGGGGCGTAAGAATTATCCGTTGTTGTTCGATACCAGCCTGAAGCCTAAAAAAGCGTACTACGAAGTCGTAACGTTTTAATTTAGTGAGATTTATTGGTTAGACGGCTTTTGTCTGGCAGATCGATGATCGTATGGAAAACCAACAGCAGCCTCAGCCTCAATCGGATCAGGAGCCACCCAATAAGCCACCAGCACAAAAAAAGGGGCCTGGCCGGGTTTATGAGCTAGTCCGGGAACGCTGGCCAGAATATGTCCTCGAAATTATCGTCATCATCTTTAGTATCACTATCTCGTTCGCTTTAGACGAATGGAAAGAGAAGGAACGCAAGCAGGAAGTTGAACAGATCTACCTGAAGGGGCTTTCGGATGACCTGAAGCGAGATCGTGTTTTGCTGCGGGAGGTCATGGCAGAAACGCAGCAGATTGTGCAGAAAGCCCGGACATTGGTGGAGCTCAGAAGCCAATCCGATATTGATAAGCGGGGTTATAGTCAGGTGATTAGAGATGTCAAGTTTGTATTTAAACGCCCCCGGTTCATTGCCGAAGATGCCACGTTTGCCGACCTGAAAAGCACGGGGAACATGCAGTTGATTACCAGCTATCCATTAAAAAGCAGTTTGTTCGACTACTACAAAGGCTATGAATCGATCGATCAGGTCGAAACGGCTGAACTCCAGACTACGAACTTCGTCATTGCCCCTGTTCTGCTAAAGCGCTTTCCAGTGATTGGTGATCGGGCGTTAGAAAAGAAGGTTGATATACTCTCAATTATCAATGAGATCGAGTTTAAAAACACAATGTACGTTCGTCAGACGACACGTGAGGAGTTGCTAAGAGATTATCAACGGCTTTATAAACAGGCAGATACGATTCAGGCAATGTTGACCCATCAATTAAAGAAATAGATTTTATGAAACCGTTCTTCCTCTTCGGCTGCAAAGTCGCCCTGCTTGGTTTAGTATGCCTGCCTGGCAGTCGCTTATTGGCTCAGTCGGCTCCCACCGCCAAAACCTATACGTATTTCATTTTTCACAAACTGTCGCCCGGTCTTACCATCCAGGATGCGCTGCCCGTTGAGCGGGAGTGGCGGGTCATCAATCAGGCTGCGGTAGATGAAGGCAAGATGATTGGCTGGCACATGATGGTCAAACAGATGAGTTCTAACCCTAACCCGGATTATGACTATGTGACGGTGATTGTTTCGCCAGTAATGGGTATCCAGGGCGCTTCTCCGGCGGCCATCGCGAAAATCTATGGCGATAGTGTGCAAACCCGTATGGCCAATCTGCAAAAACGTGATCGGGCAACGGCACCTGTTGTAAAAATGGAAGTCTGGGAGACGGTCGATGCGTCGTTTGGTGCTGGATTTTCGCCCGATAAATCGCCCGTCGTTGTTGTTGACTTTATGAAATTGCGTGATCCCACGGCCGATTGGTCAACGTTGGTTACGCCCATAAAGCAATTGAACGCTGTTCGTGTCCGGCAAAACGAAACTACTGGCGCAGGCGTGTCAACGCTGATTGTGCCAAAAGGGAGCGAAAAAGGGTATAATCTGATTGCCTTTCAGACTATGGCAAATACGAATGTGCTGGCCAATCCGGCAAGCAGCGAGACGACGAAACTTCAGAGCCAGATTAACCGGGCATTTGATGTTGTACGGCAGGAGGTTTTTCGTTTCACGGAGTATACCAAAAGACCGGGTAAATAAGCTAGTTGATTGATCATAGGACTTTCGCTTCGAGCCGTGAATTCGTCTACAAAGAAGCCGATATGATAAAGTGGAGTCGGTTTTGAGAAATCGACTCCACAGCCGTCCCCGCAATGGTCAGGTTGAAGAACCTGACCTCACGCTAATAAGTGTGGTGTCGGTTTCTTAAAACCGACACGTGAACCGCCCTCACAAAGGTCAGTTTTAAGGAACTGACCTCACACTTATACCCACTCACTCATAAACCCTGATTTCCAGTAAAGCGGCTGGTGCATTGCCGTTCATGGCTTTCAAATGGATTGTCAGGCTACTTGTATCAAGTGTTTGCTCGAACCGGATAACGTTCCGGCTCTGGTGGTTTTCGGTTTGGTGAAAAATGCGTTCATTACGATCATTACAAAGCACATATTCCTGAACGCAAAAGGGTGACGCTGTTTCGGGGTGTACCATAATAACCGATTCGAGCGGATGGTCAAAATCCGAATCGAAAAATAACTCGACCCGACTAATTTGCTTCCGGTTGGCCCAACTCAGCGTTAACGTTGGATTGGGATCAGTCGGAGCCGCTACCCAGGCATTAGGCTGGTTCGTGGGACGCTGAAGGCCATTTCGCACGTTTTCAGCCGTAAACAGCCGGATGCCGGGTTCAATCTGTAAGGCAATATTATGCCCTTTAGGACGGCGTTCCGGGCACCAGAATTCAAACGTTTCGACACCAATGTCGTCGGTTGGTTCCTGCTTGCCATAATTTGACACCGCCGGATTGCTCTTGTTAAACACCGATACTATACCGGTCGCTCTCAATTGGCTGTACTGGAGTCGGATGTGTTCATTTTTTAAGAAACACACGAATACATAACCCGCCTGGTTCAGCGCTGCATCAAATGGCAAATCGACTTCCTGCTTCCCTTTTCGTACGGAAATTGTCAGTCTTTGCAGCGTTACATCGGGCGTATGATTACCGGGTTTGCTACTTCGACGTAGTTCTACCGTAAGGGTTGTATCCTGATCAGCCGTCACATAGGCCGTCAAATGAGGTACGGGCCCTGCCGGAATCGGCAGCATCTGTGCCGATGGTTGCGCCAGTGTAACGAGTGAGCCATCGGGCGGAAAGCTGCTCAAAACAAGTTCGCTGGATGCCGATAGTTGCGCCTGTTGGGCTAAGTCCTGATCGTCATGCAGCCGGAGACCGGGTATGTACTGGCCAATTTTTAGCAGTTCGTTCTGTAAAGACGCAATGTATTGCCGCTCTGGCCTGTCGACGAGATCACGGGGTTTTAACCCATCGCGTGTACATAGGGCAGCAGCCATACCGACGGCTTGCGCTACATAGGCACTGGTGCCCATCACGCGCGACGATCCAAAGGCAACGTGCGAGGCACTGATCAGGCGACCAGCCAGAAACAGGTTGTTGATATTACGGGAATAGAGACTGCGATAGGGAATCTGATAAATCCCTTTGCTATGCCATTGGTTACAGCCGGGCTTTTCGCTAAATACACCATCGGCCGGGTGTAAATCGATACTCCAGCCGCCGAAAGCCACGGCGTCGACATGTTCGCGTTGTTCAACAACATCCTGCTGGCGAAGAATATAATCCCCCTCAAACCGGCGGCTTTCGCGCTTACCCGGAATATGACCGACCCATTCCAGCGTTAGCGTTTCGGCTTCCGGGAACTGCCCCGAATTTTTGATGTAGTTCCAGACGCCATAGACAACCTTCCATAATTCCCATTTGATTTTTTCGGTATCGTGAACGGTGTCCAGGCGGCCACCATACTCGATCCACCACAATTGACAACCGTATTCCTGGGTATTGAACCGACGATAGCGAGGAATTTTGGTAATGTCGTCCAGTGCATAAGACGGTGGAACAAAGCGAACCGGACGCCCCGTATCTTTCGTGTAGAAGTACATCGAATGGCCCAGCAACTCGCCGTATTCGGCCGAAGGGGCGAACTTTTCGCCAAACTCTTCCTGCGATTCGGCTCCCATCCGGAAGGCTGCGCCCGCCTGAAAGCCTACTATTCCGTCGCCGGAAGCATCGCAGAACAAAGGAGCTACCAGCTCATATAGCGTGCTATTCTGGCTGCAGAAAGCTTTTAGTTCGCTGATGGTATCGGGCGTCGATTTCTCTACCTCATACACCGCCGTATTCAGTAACAGGGTGATATTTGACTCGCCAATTACTTTTTCGAGCAGAATCGTATCGAAAATCAGCGGATTTCCTTCCGGATTTCGGTACCAGTTTTCGAGTAGTAATTCGTCGATGACACCGCCTTCGCGGGCCCATCGATTGTTGTTGCCCATGTGTGAAGTTGCGCCCAGAACCCACAGCCGTACTTCGCTCGATGCGTTACCGCCGAGCACAGGCCGGTCCTGCACCAGCACGACGCGAATGCCTGCCCGAGCTGCTGTGATGGCACAACAGACACCCGATAAGCCCCCGCCAACTACAATCAGATCGGCGTCATGTCGGATGGTTTTTAAGGTTCGTTTATCGGTTGCTTGTTCGCGTATCATTCGTTAGATCAATCGTTTGAGTAAGAATTGAAAAGCCCGTCGGTTTCAGGATGGTTACATGAAGGGTTTTGTCAAACCCACGAACGGGAACAATGAGGTCAACGCTTTGACCCGGTTGCAGAGTTGGTATGTCAAGGCTGTCATCGTTGGCTTTTAGCTGGTAGCCCTGAAGGGTATAGGCCGGAAAATCGTTACGGGCCGTTATCCGGATGGTAAGCGTATGAACGCCTTCTGGCCCAGGAGTCCAGCTTGTTTTTTCGACGGTTACGGGTGCCATTTCGCGCTGATAGGTCGCGTACATCGGTCGTTTTGCCCGTTCTGGCCCGACAAGCCCCCACGGACGGTAGCCGTTGGGATTGGTGCCCTGATGCCGACTTTGATAATCATTGAATGACCACCACGACGCGCCGATTACGTAGGGCCGCTTCCTGATTTCCCGAACAACCTGCTCCACGTCGGCAATCTGCCCGGCATCGCCCGTTTCGGTGTCGGCCCGACGACCCCATTCGCTGATCAGGATGGGTTTGTCGGGGTAGAGTTGGTGAATGTGATCCAGTACTTTGGCATGATTGCCGTAGGAATTTGTTGAAACAAAATCACAATACTGACTGGCTTCATCTTCCGGCTTTTTCGGCAGTATGTTTAACCGCATCGATGCAAATGTGTAGAGCCGGGTGGCGTCGAGGGTGCGGGCGTAGGCAATCATGTCTTTCGTCCAGCTTTGTCCCGAAGGCGTTTCGGACAGGTATTCATTGCCAACGCTATAAGCGATTACGCTGGGGTGATTCCAGTCGCGCTCGGCCATTTCCCGGAACTGATGCTGGAATTTTCGGCGGATCGTATCGTTTGCCATCTGCTTTGGGGTAAGCTGCCAGTTACCCGCTTCCGAAATAATCAGCATACCATTTCGGTCGGCCCAGTCGTAAACGGCCTCGCTGGGGGTATAATGCGTCAGGCGGTGAAATTCCATGCCTGCTTCCTTCATCAGCCGCAGATCCTTCTCGATCAGCCAGTCGGGTTCCATTGAGCCGAGTCCCGGATAATCGACAACCCGATTGCCACCCGCTACTTTAATAGGCTGGCCATTGAGCAACAGCTGCGCATTTCGAACCTCAACCTTCCGAATACCAAAGTGCGTAGTGGTCGTATCGGTCCCGGCAATAACTCGTAGATCGTAGAGTGTCGGTTTGTCAACACTCCATAAATCCACATCAGTGGCTTTTAGGGGCGCTTCGGCTTCCAGCACGGCCGTTTGATTTGGACCGACAGTGCCAGTTGCACTCTTCCATTTCAACACCAGCGTTTTATTTCCCTGCTTAACCTGATACTGAATGGCAGGTGTAATCGCTTGCCCCGATGTATTCCGAACGCGGGTTTTGAGGGTGAGCGTGGCTGTTCCTTTGACTAACTCAGGCAAGGCTTCCACTTTCACGTTCTCCACGTAGACTTCCGGCTCGACGGTCAGGTAAACCGGCCGAATCAGACCGCCGTAATTCATCCAGCCTGGGAAAGGATCATTGGGGCGGCCATTGTCTTTGGCTCCGGGTATACTGCCCGGTTTCCAGGTGTTGTTATTCACCGAAATAGCCAGGCTGTTTTCCGAACCGGCCGTCAGGTAATCGGTAACATCGAAGCTAAACGGGGTATAGCCACCTTCGTGTGAACCGACTTTACGGTTATTAATCCATACCGTGGTTGCGTAATAAACCCCGTCGAAATGCAGCAAAACCCGTTTTTTGCCCGATGGTTGCCAACCGAATGTGCGCCGATACCAGGTCGTGCCGGTATAAAATTGATACCGTGGATCGACCGAAAAGCAATGCGGCACACTGACTTTATCCCAGCCATTGACCGGTATCTTATTGGAGAACCACTGTTCTGATTCGCCAGCTTCAGCCGGATCGAGTGCAAACCGCCATTCCCCATGTAGCGGAATTGCTTTCGGGTCACGGATTGCATATTGGCCTTGCGCTGAACCCGCCAGCAAAAAAACAGCCATCACTATCAACCTATGGAATTTACTGATCATTCTATATTTGTTCGTTAACTGGCCTATCGATCGGCGCATTTGAGGAAGTAGTTTTAACAACAGTACCGGCAGCCCGCCAGGGAATCAGGGCAGCCAGCAAAATGACTACGGCAATGCCTGCTGTAATGCCCGCGCCGGATACGGTCAGAAAGCTTAGGCCGAACAGCATCAGGGCCGTGAACACCAGCGAACCTGCAATGACCTGTAAGCCAAAGCGATTCTGTTTTTTTACCTCAATGGCTTCTGCCGCTAACTCCGTTTGTGCTTCATTACTTTGCGCGTCATCCCGTTTTTGTTGTCGGGCCACCAGATAGCGGTAGTATTCATCGGCTACAAGGGTCCGCGAGCTTGCCCACAGTTCGTAACCAAGCAAGAGCAACAGAGGTATCCCCATACCAATGGCCGTTTCCCATGACCTTGAAAGTTTGAAACCCAGCAATAAAGGCGATAGTACTTTAAAGAATAAGTTGACGGCCAGGCCGATACTGGTGATCCAGAGTGTTGCGCGGCTAGTCAGGCGTTTAGAGAACAAAGCCCAGAGGGGAGGAGCCAGCAGCGGCCCTCCCGAAATAGCCGAAATACTGAGCACCACTTCAACAATGCCGCCCGCTGCCGGAACAAGTAGCGCGATGCCGATCATGCCCAGACCAAACACCCACGACGACCCGCGTGCTACCCGAATCAGCTGTTTGTCAGATGCCTTCGGATTTATCAGGCCTTTATAAATGTCATTCGTAAAAACAGCTGAAACCACATTCAGGGCCGTATTGGCGCTTGCTGAGGTCGAGAAATACATACCCGTCAGCATCAGACCGAGCAAACCAGGCGGTAACACAAGCTGGCAGATTTTCAGGTAGGCGTTTTCCGTGTCTAAACCAACCAGCCCCGGATTGATGGCTTTGTAGATCATAGGCGGCATCATCCAGATAATCGGGCTGATGAGGTAGAGTCCGGCGAACAGAAAGGCGACTTTCCGCGCTGATTTTGGACTGTCTACACTCGTGTAGCGTTGTACGAATGTCCAGTTCCCACCGATGTAAGCGATGTGATAAAGCACAAAGGCCAGCACGAATCCGATGGTGTATTCACCATTGAGGGGCGAAAAGAAGTCGGCGGGTACGGCCTGTGTGAAGCCATCGAAACCTCCCACTTTATCCAACGACAATGGCAACAGAATGAATACTGCGGCAGACAGCACCACAAATTGCAGAATATCGGTAACCATAACCGCCCATAACCCACCCACGGCGGTGTAGGCGATCATGAACAGACCCAGCCCAATGGTACAGGGCACTATTGGCAGATTGAGGGACGAGCTTACCAGTTTAGCCACCGGATACAGTACCGATCCTTTAATGAAAATACTGACCAGCGTGAAAATAAAAATATAGACTTTCTGAACCGTGAGGCCGAGCCGCTCGCGGATAAACTCGGCAGCAGTCAGGGCACCGGCGGCTTTCCAGCGGGGAGCCAGGTACAAACCCGTTACCAACGCGCCAATGCACATCGTCCACTGAATGGTGATTGCGACCCAGCCGTATTTATATGCAATTGATCCCCAGGCAACAAAAGTGCCTGCTGAGAAAAAGCTCATGAAAAGTGACAATCCACCAATGAACCACGGCACGGCTTCTCCACCCGCAAAAAACGATTTCAGGTTTCGTCCCGTCCGGGCAAACAGCATCCCGATTCCCAGCACAAAAGCCGAGAATATGACGATGACGGCAGTATCAATGGTTGTATTCAATGGGTAAGTAGGTTAAGGGTTATAAATCCTTGGATTCGACCGTGATAACTTCTATTCCGAACGCTGGTAACTGCTTCGAAATGGATTTTCCGTTTCTGATAGCCAGGTGAAAATCAGAGGACTGCGCCCGGTTATTCATCAAGACGACAAACAGCTTTTCTCCGGTTACGGCTTTGGCTACTAGATAGTCGATCGACGGGTTATCGATCTTTGCCAGGTTTTCATCGATGAGCAGCGTAGCTTTTTCGCCATTGATGGTCCCTGGGGCGAAGCCATACGTCTGGTGGGGGCCAACTTTGGGTGTTACGAACCCCCGTGGGAACGTCACCTTTCCGCCCGACCTCAATTCCGCTTCGGCCATCAGGTAATCGGTGAGCCAGCCTATTTGCCACCAGGCATGGTGTGGATACGGCCCGGAGCCTCTGTTCATGGCTTGCCAATAGTAGGAGGCAACGCTGGTTTTGGAGTCCACGAACGCGTCGCGCCCAATGGCCCCTGAACGGGCCATGTCCGCAAAAATCGGTTCTTTCGTCAGGCCATACATCCGAATAAACAGACCGGCATGACTACACAGTTGAATAGGTCCCAGCCGGGTAGCCGAACCGAAAATGCCGCCATGTTCAAAACTCAACCCCGCCTGACTGATTTCCCAATCTTCGCGTGGAGTCCCGTTCACGGTTTTTGCCTGATGACTGGCAATCGGATGGGTATAAATCGAGGTAGTATAGATCTTGGCCGCCGTAATGGCCGCATCTTTGTAGCGGGCGTCGCTGGTGAGGTCAAACAAATCCAGAAACGCCTGCGCCGACTGTCCCGTCGCAAAGTCAGGGGCATAACGGGCATCGCCACATACGCCCAGAAAACTCCCCGTTTCAACGGCGTTTTTAATCAGCCAGTCCGCTCCTTTTCGGGCGGCAGCGAGGTATTTTGGCTCTTTCAGAATACGATAGGCAACAATCAACCCGTAAAACGTTGGCCTCACATCCTGAATGTCTTTGAAGATTTCCTGCTCCGAATGGCGATCGTAGGCGACCGCCCAGCGACCATCCGATTTCTGCCAGGTCAACAACCGGTCAGCACCAAAGCGCAGCCGCTCTTTCAATTCGGCGTTTTCTGGCTCGAATAAGAGCATGTTGCCGATGTCGAGCATGGTATAGTACGTTAAGCCAATTGGTTCGACCACTTCACCCCATTCTTCGACGAATTTTTTTGATTTGGCCAGATAGTATTGACCCTCAGGCGCCCCCTTGAAAAAACTATTTCCCGTTTCCTGCTGAGCCAGTTTGAAGTTTTCGGCGTAGGGCAGAACGTTTTTTGTTAGCGCGGTGTCTTTCGTGGCCGTTGCCAGCATCCACATGGCGCCGTAATCGGAGTTCTTCATGGCGTCTTTGTTCGATCCTACTACACCACCCAGGTACGACTGCGCCCCAATTTTCTTACCCTCAAAATCCTCAATGTTCCATAAGGACGTTTTCGGATCGGTCAGGTAGTGGTGCATTTTGGCAATCCGGTCCGTTAAGGATTGTTTGCTTTGCCGTAATGCCAATGATTCGTTGAACCGATAAACGTCATAAACGGCATGGTTCAGCGCTTTGAACCAGTCGCCGTCGGTCAGGCTATAGCGGAAACTATAGCTAATGGTTTCTCCCACTTTCAAGGCCGATTTTGGTTCGCCCAATACCGGATAATACAGCGTCGGTGAAAGCTGCGCTTTTCGGTTCATGTGCGATAACCCGATGTTCCAGTCTGTTTGCGTGATTTTATCATTCGCCCACGGGTCGCGCGCCAGACCGGGCTCGGGAATAACCGAGAGGGTTATGCCGTTTTTGGTCGTTATCATCGGACTGAGTGTACTGGCGCAGCGTTCACGGTAGAGGACGGGCAAAGATGGAATGCCGTGACCGTAGGCATAGGCCAGTGCGAAATTTGGCTGGATTTTGTTCCCCTGAAAATAGCCGGGGACCGTTGCCCAGGTCAGGTTCTGTTCTGAGATCGTGGCGATTGTCGGGCTGGCAAGCGAGAAATAGCCGTCTTTCTTTGGCTTAATGGTTTGCCTGACAATAATATCTGACGAAAATTTTGGGTCTAACATCCATTCCGAAACAATGGTAGCGACTTCGGTTTCCTGGCTGAATACGACCTTGTTTTTGCCACTCTGTTCTGCTTTCTGTGGGAAGAAGTGAATAGCCTGCCCGGCCTTATTCAGCGAAACCGGACTGGTACTTTCTGCCCATTGCACTTGCTGGTAGTGGTATTTTGAACTAGGAAAATCTTCACCCGTAATCGTTTTGAACGTCGTATCGGATTTCGGATTGGGCTTATCTGCTGCATAGAGCAGCGTATTTTCACCAGAAGGCGTACCAAGGGTTTGCCAGCGGTCACCTTTCCTGACCTGAATCTGCTTCTCCTCGAAACCACGGGGCGTTTTTGTCCAGATCAGGCGAATCCGATCATTAGCCAACTGAGGTGTAATCGTCTGTCCTGTTGCTGGACGAATGCCCACAAAAGCACTTAGCGTCAGCAGATAAACAGCGATTAAGGTTTTATTCTTCATATCAGGGTTTCAGAGTTACTGCTTGTAGTCTGGTTGAGTATCAATTGATTCTTCACAAGTTTTTCAATCCTTCGCTGGCAAACGCCTTCAGTTGACCATCCTCGCCGGTATAGAGGATATACACATCCAAATCAGGCCTCCTGGCTAAAAAACGCTTCGTTGCTTCCAGGCCCATCACAAAAAACGCGGTGTCGTAGCCATCGGCGGTTATGGCATCCGGCGCAAATACAGTTACGCTCAACACCGAACTTTGCTCCATCGAACCCGTTTTCGGATTGATGATGTGGCTAAACGTCTGGCCGTTCGATTGGTAGTGGTTCCGGTAGTTTCCGGCGGTTGTCATAGCCCGGTTGACCAGCTTCATGGTCGTTTGCATTTTTCCGGGCTGGAGTGGATTCTCGATGCCGATTGTCCACGACTGACCATCACCTTTCGGTCCTTTCGTCCGGATCTCCCCGCCAATTTCTACCATATACCGGTTAATCCCTTTGCTTTCCAGAAACTCAGCAATGACATCGACGCTATAGCCCTGAGCAATTCCATTAAAGTCCAACCGTATGTTTTTCTTTACTTTTCGGATAGACACAGCATCAAACACGACGTTGCGAAAACCAACTAACTGTAACAATGAATCAACATTGACTGGTCCTGTTGATCGTACTTTTTTAGGCCCAAATCCGTAGGCTTCGACCAGCGGCATCACCGTTGGGTCGAAAGCTCCATTCGTTTCGCGGAACACCTCTTCCGATTTTTTGAGGACCGGGTAGAAATAGGGCAATCGAAACCGATGCGCCGTCTCCGAGCGATTAAACTGCGAAATCTCGGAATCGGCCACATAGGTGGATAGGCAGTTGTCAATTGTTACCAGAACAGAATCAATTTCTTTTTTGAGATTACGCTGCTGTTCGTCCCGGTATTTGATGTGGTAGGTTGTGCCCTGCGTTTCTCCTTCCAGACTGACCATTGGGTACTCTATTACTACCGCTCCTGCTCTCCCCGAAAAAGAGAGCAGGAGCAGGAATACCCAAGGAATCCGGTTAAGGTTTGGCCGCCGTTGGTTCATCTTTAATAATTGCCATTAATTCCGGCAGGTGTTCCTGATAAACTCCACGCGGTGACGTATTGTATTTTTTGCCCAGATAAGCTGCAAAGCCAACCACTTCGCCCATCATGCCGCAGGTACGCATAACCCGTGTGCTGCCAAAGGCTACGTGGGTTGTGCTGATATTACGCCCTGCCATGAATAGATTGGGAATGTTGCGGGAATACAGACACCGATACGGAATGGTATAAGGCGCCACTTTAATATGCTTGGTTCCGGCAAAAAATTCCTGTCCCTCAAAATATTTGCTGTTCTTGGCATCCGGAAAATGAAGGTCGATGGTCCAGGTGGCCGTTACCGTTCCGTCCGGGTATTGTTTCCCTTCCTGAATGTCCATTTGGTTCAGGACATGATCGCCCATGAGCCTTCTGGATTCGCGCTTGCCGCCGATATAAGCCACCCAGGCGAGTTCGCGTTTGCCATATTTTGCCTGTTTGTTGTGTTTCAGATACGACCAGTTCCCGTAGATGGCCCGCAGATTATGGTCGCGGATTTTTTCAGCGTCAGTGATGGTGTTAAAGTTGCCAAAACCCGTTTCCCATTGCCAGTCGGCCTTGGCCTCGTCGATGTGGTATTCATCCGAAAAAGGAATGGCCCAGGGCGTTTCAGGGAATGATGAAACCGTATCGCGCTCCAGCGACGCCCACAGATTTGATGTGCCGAGGGTAAAATCGTCGGCTTTATCGGCTGCCAGCGATTCGCCAGTATCGGTTTTGCTCTCCCGGCCAAACCGGTAGTCGGCTCCGGCCAGATGCCCTAATGTACCATCGCCGGTGCAGTCAGAAAATAAAGCACCCGTAAAACGCACTTCCTGATTGGTGGCAATGTCCCGCCCAATTACGGCAGCAATGGCATTACCTTTCTTCTCGACTTTATAGACGTGGGTATTCAGGAAAAGTGAAATGTTCTTTTCGGCTTTGACGATGGAAAATTTCCGGGCATCGCCATACTCCTTGGCATCGGCGTTTCCGTTACCAGGATCACCATTGTCCATTTCCCGAACAATGCGCCCCAACTTGGGGTAATGGTTTTTGTCGACATCGCCCATCAGGTGTACCCGAATTTCGGAACTATTGTTCCCACCCAAAACGGGCCGATCCTGAATCAGCGCTACTTTCAGCCCCATTCGTGAAGCCGAAATGGCGGCACAGGTTCCGGCAACTCCGCCACCCACAACAACCAGATCGAAGCTTCCGGCTTCGGTAGGTTTATCCGTCAAGTTCAGCAGCTTATTCCGGAAAGCGGTCAGTGCTTCGGGCTTATCGGGTGGTGTGAATTTGGGTGCATTGGTAAACAGAATGGCGTCGCACCGCCCGTTAAAACCGGTCAGATCGTGTAAAGCCAGTTTAAGCTGATCAGTTTTTACGTCGACTTCTCCGCCATTATACCATTTCCATTCGTCGGAACCGCTTTCACCAAAGATGGTTTTTATCGGCTGGCCATCAACGACAACCTGAAATTTACCGGGTCCTTTCGGAAAAGGTGCCCAGTCTTTAGTACGTACCCACAACTGATATTTACCCTTTTGCGGAAAGGTAACGGTGGTGGTGGCATCCTTTACCGACCGACCCATGCCGTGTGCCATCAGGTAAGAGGAGCCCATCACGACAAACGATTGCTGGTCGATTACCCAACCACCTTTATCCTGAAACGATTCGGTTTCCAGAAAGACATGATTCTGCGCCGATAGGGGCAGAGCGAGCAGCAGGCATAACAGAAACTGAAGGGTTGTTTTCATTTTTGAGTAGCTCTTGTTTTAAACGCATTCATCTTCGCCACAACATCATGAGTTCGAGGGTGGAAAGCGGTCAGAACCCGGTATATTTCAGCCGTGTAGTCCTGATTGGTATTATCCAGATGACGAGCCATTGTTTGCAGGGCTTTGTCCGATAGCTTTGGTTGGGCAGCCAGCAAATTGAGCATCATCGTAAACTGTTCGCGGTTGGCGTTGACCATCTCGCTGGCGGTTGCTTCGGCCAGCGAATTCTGGAAGGGAATTCTGGCCAGTTTTTTTAAGATTGCAATTTGTAGCGGGTAGCCCGCCGACCGGTATGTTTCCCACAGCCAGAGTTGCCGGGCATTTTCCATGAAAAATTGATTACCGAGCTTTTGCAGCGCAGAACGGGCGGTAAAAATATTTTTCCCTCGAATAATGCTCAGCATATCAGGGCTGAACGACGCGATGATAGTCCCGTCTTTATCGACGACTTTTTCCATGGCCCAGTATTGGTAATAGTGATTGCTGCTGGCCAGAAAACGATGTAGCAACGACTCATTACTGTAGGTCTCTGTGATCTTCTGCATTTCGTCGACCACCTTTCCGTGAACAATGTGCCAGAGCGTATAACAGGTGTAGACCGCGCCGTCGATTACTTCATTTTTTACCGTTTTCAGCGTAGCGCCCGCTTTGGCGTCTACAGAATCGGCCAGATTCTCGGTCCCTTTTCCAACCAGATCCTCCATCGCTACATCTTTCAGGAGTGAGTTCGGGTTGTTCAGGATGTCCTGTAACTTGTCGTAATCTTCCTGCTTGAATTCCCGGTGATCCATCTTGGTCAGTACTTGTCCCGGCGGAAAATCATACCGGGTGTAATTGCCCAATAAATCCCAGTAGAAATTGATATACACTGGTTTGCATTCGCCCGTCAGACAAACCGGTGTAAATACATTGCGAAAGAAGTACGACGGTTGATCTGACTCATCGAAAGCCAGTTTCAGCGTATAGGAAGTCGTGTCGTTTTCGGTGATGGTAAACTCACGTATTTTGGCTGGCTTTTGGGCAAAAGTCGCTGGTCGTTCCGAAAAGCCGGAAAGCATCAGCAGAATTAGTATAAAAGCCGTTGAGGGTACCATTTCCATTATTGATTTGAAACCTGTGTAGAAACCTATAAGGTCTCAAAGACCTTATAGGTTTAGGCTATTCGTTTACTTCCAGTCCGGGTTTTGCTGCAATTTTGAATTGGCATTCAGCTCGTCCTGCGGAATTGGGAAGTATTTGTTTTTCGCCTGTACGGTACGAGTTGGGTAAACACTATTGACCGCTTTGGGAATCACGGTCAGGTATTTGCCGGTACGGGTGAGGTCATACCAGCGATCGCCCTCCGCGAAGAATTCCCAGGCACGTTCCTGAATAACCGCATCAACAAACGCATCTTTGCTCAAACCCGTTTGCAGATCAGGCAATCCGGCCCGTTTCCGCACAGTGTTGATATAACCGTATGCCGTTGGTGTTGCACCGTTCAGGCGGGCTTCTGCTTCGGCAGCAATCAGGTACATATCGGCCAGTCGGAAAATGGGAATGTTCGGAATCAAACCAATCGTTGAAACAGGGTCCTGGTATTTCTTGATCAATACGCCATCGGCTGTAATAGGCGTAATGCTTTTTTGCGGAAGGGTTTTGCCGTTTTTATCCACATAGGTCGTGTCGAGCAAAAGCCGGCGTTTATCCTGCGGGTTGAACGAATTGTAGAAAGCCTGATAGGCGAACATCGACCCGAACGTTGTTTTGCCGTATTCCGGCCCGGCACTGGCAGGCGGGCCACACAAACCCGTTAACTGGTGCGACCGACCCGGCGAAATCGGATCAACTTCATACGCCCACATATTCTCGATGCGAGCCGCATCTTCCTGATCGTATTTATACACATTGCGGACATCCGGCATCAGGGCGTATTTTCCCGATGCGATCACCGCCTGTGCTTTTTCGAGCGCTTTTTGCCACTCTTCGTTATACAAAGCCGCTTTTGCGTAAAGCGCATTCACCACTTCCTTAGATGGACGGCCTTTATCAACCGCCGGATACGAGGGCAAACCAGCTGCAAAGGCCAGGTCTAAGTCGGCATAAATCTGTTTGTACACATCGGCTTTAGGGCTTTTTCCAATAACGGCATCCGCTTCCGAATAGCTGGGTGTCGTTTTGATGGGTACATCCCCGAAGTTTTTGGTTAACATCCAGAGGTAGAACGCCCTCAGGTAGTAAGCCTCACCGATGATCTGTTTTTTGCGGGTTTCGTCCATGACGGCCGCCGGGACCTTGGCAATGATCCAGTTCGCTTTTTCAATGCCGTCGTAACCCGATGTCCAGATTTGCTGGGGTGCTTCATTGAGCCGGGAATTACTTTTCTGCGTCGTGTAGTTAACGTCGTAGGTGAAAAGTGTCAGTGTATTACGGCCCACAACCCCCCGTGGGTAGGTCTGGTCATCGCTAAAATCGGCGATCAATGTTCCGGCGGGACCACTGTACATATCCGCAAACGGATCGTAAGCCGCTATGAGCCCTTTCTCCGCATCGGCTGCGGTTTTGTAGAACGCTTCGGTATAGATGGACGAATAAATGGTTTCGTCCAGTTGGCAGGACGCCAGGCTGAAGGCAACTAATATAGGAATAAGTATCTTTTTCATTTGCTTAAAGAGCGAAAGAGTGAATGGGCGAAAGGGTGAAGGATTACAACAGTTGTGAATTGTATGAATGCGATTTATTTGCACGTTCACTCATTCACTCTTTCGCTCATTGATTAAAACGTTACCTGAAGACCGCCCAGAAATGATTTGGCTTGTGGATACACCAGATTGTCGATACCAATGGCGGTATTTGAACCCGCATACGTGTTAACTTCCGGATCAAAACCACTGTATTTAGTGATCGTGAAGAGGTTGTTGGTGCTCACATACACCCGAATTTGCTGGAGTCCTTTGATGCGCGGCAGCGTATAACCCAACGTCAGATTCTTGCAACGCAGATACGAACCATCTTCAACCACCTGACTGGTTACGGGCAGGCGACCTGCCTGAAAACCACTCACATACTGATTGCTTGGGTTGGTAGCCGACCAGCGATTGGCAAGCCCTGCCAACTGATTCCGTTGACCCAGTGGCATTTCGAACGAAAGACGGCTCGCGTTGTAAATGTCATTTCCCTGTGACCCCGACAGAAACATATTCAGATCAAAGCCTTTGAACGATAGATTGGTAGAAAAACCGTAAATGAATTTCGGGTTCGGATTTCCGGTAATCACCTGGTCCGCAGCCGAAATAGTGCCGTCGCCGTTGATGTCCTTCACTTTCAGACCACCTAAACGACCGTCATAACCAGGGAGAATGGCCTCGCCGGTTTGATTGATTCCGTCGAAAACATAGGTTTTGAAAACGCCCAGTGGCTGGCCAACTTTCAATACCGAATAGGCCGTAATAAATCGCTCCTGCGTTGTGCCGCCGTCCAGATCCAGCACCTTATTGCGGTTCATGGTCATGTTGCCAGAAACATTCCATTTCAGCGGGCCATCCAGAATCCGGGCATTTACGGCGAATTCCAGTCCCTTGTTTTCCAGCGAAGCAAAATTACCGGTGATCGTGCCGTAGCCAGAGCTTAACGGCAGGCCTTTCACATACAATAAGTCTTTCGTGGTCTTCTGATACGCATCGACAATGACGCTGATGCGGTTATTGAGTAGGCTAATGTCAAGACCAATATCTGCCTGAGTAGACTTTTCCCAGCGTAAATCGGGGTTGGCGATACCCGATGGGTTGATGCCTGTTGCAAACGTGTGGTTAATGTTGTAATCGCTGCCTGAAGCCGAAACCGTCGCCAGAGATTGATATGGATTTAGGCCACCGGCATTTCCGGTAATACCGTAGCTGGCACGCAGTTTCAAATCTGAAAGCCAGGAAATGTTCTTGGCAAACGGCTCCTCAATAATCCGCCAGGCTCCGGAAATAGCCGGAAATAAACCGTATTTGTTGTTTGCTCCGAATCTGCTGGACCCATCGACTCGGGCGGTCAAGTCCAGAAAATACTTGTCTTTGTAGCCATAATTGATACGGGCCAGATACGAGTCCAGTCGGGTACGAGACCGGCTGCTGGTAATCGTTCGGGTTAACGCCAGTTGCAGGGCTTCGTTCTGGGTGGCATCGTTCGGGAAGCCAGTGGCGTTAATTTGATTGGAATTATTGTCCTCCGATTGGGAAGCTACTACTGCCGTCGCTTTAAACGAATGATGCTGAGCAAACAGGGTGCTGTAGGTCAGGATGCTTTCGTGCAGCAAAGCCAGCCCGTTGTTATTCACCTTAAACCCTGATCCCGAATTATCATTCAAATCCGCTTTGTTAACAATCGAACGGGGCGAATACCCATCGCGCAAACTACTTTGCAGATCCGTATTGAACGATGCCCGATACGTTAGACCCTTCAGAATGGTGAAATCAGCATAGAGGTTGATGAGGGTCCGTTTGATGGCGTTCCGGTTCAGAACACTGGCGAAGTTGAGCGGATTGGTAACTTCCCGATACTGACCGCCAGCCTGCTCGCCAAATGGAAAGATCGTACCATCAGCACGGTAAGGCACCAGCGTTGGTGGTGCACCGATGGCCGCGCCGAGGATGGAAGCCGTGACAACACCCGCGTCACCGATTGTTTCAGAACCGGTCGTGATACCGGAGTTAATAGCATAACTGCCTAAGATACTGGTTCCTACTTTTAGCCGTTCACTTACTCTGTGGTCAACATTCAGCCGATATGAATACCGTTTGAAGGCCGAGTTAATGATGATACCGTCTTGATTGAAGTAACTAGCTGAAAGTGCTAGCTGGGTTTTTTCGTTTCCGCCGTTGATCGACAACTGGTGATTTTGGATGGGTGCCTCACGGAAAATGAGATTTTGCCAGTTAGTGCCTTCACCCAACGATGAAGGATTGGGGTAGAAATTGTTTTTGAAAACCTCGTTTTCCAATTGCGCAAATTGAGCTGCATTCAGAACCGGTAAGGTTTTATTTACTTTCTGCACCCCATAATAGCTGTCGAGCGTTACGCGGGTAGCGCCGGTTTTACCGCGCTTGGTTGTAATGAGCACAACGCCGTTGGCGGCCCGTGACCCGTAAATGGCAGAAGCAGAGGCATCCTTCAGAATTTCGACCGACTCAATATCGTTCGGATTGATGGTCGAAAGCGGACTGACATCGTTAATGCCGCCACTGTTCGAAATCTGGATACCATCCACGACATACAACGGTTCGGAACTCCCGTTAATCGAGTTTGTTCCCCGAATCCGTACACTGACGTTTCCGCCGGGAGCGCCCGTGTTCTGATTCACCTGAACCCCGGCAACCCGCGACTGGAGCCCCTGAGCCACGTTGGCAACTGGCGTTTGCACCAGATCAGCGGCTTTTACCGACGCAATAGCGCCCGTCGTTTCTATTTTTCGTTGCGTACCATAACCCACGACCACAACTTCGTTCAGCGACCGGTCGTCGGACTGAAGTGTCAGGTCGATCGTTGAGCGATTCCCTACCGTAACATCCTGCGAGACATAGCCGATGAAGGAAAATGTAAGTACTGCCGCTCCGTTTTCGGTCGATACGTTGGGGAAAGAATACCGGCCTTCTGCATTCGTGGTCGTACCGCGTTGGGTATTCTTCAGAATGACACTGACACCTGGCAACGCATTGCCGTCTGGTCCTGTTACACGCCCACTGACAGTAAGGCCCTGAGCCAGCACACCCGATGCCGCTGCAAGAACCGTTAGTCCCAGACAGAAGAGGAGTCGTATTCGTTTTTTCATGAGGTTAGTTATAGGAATAATTAAATTTTTTGGTCCTGGCGTCTGGTCCTTTCTTCTGTGGTCGTAAGTATTAAAAAAGACCCAAATCACACGGAAGTTGCCTATTCCAGCGCTGTTTGTTTGAATTTCTCTTCAGAACTGCCTTTTGTCAAGGAAAACTTTACTTATTTTTCTGGGAACATTCCCAATTTAAATTGGGAATGTTCCCAGAAAAAAATGACCTTTAAGTGCTGGTTTTAGATTTCTAATATAGTTAATTCGGAAAAGTACAATTTTATGCAACAGCACCTGCCCACTATTATCGACATTGCCCGTCAACTGGGTATATCAAAATCGACGGTATCCCGAGCCTTAACGGCACATCCTAATGTAAGTGCAAAAACTCGGCAGCGGGTGCTGGAACTGGCCGAACAACTGGATTATCAACGGAATCAGTTAGCCATCTCACTCCTGACCAATCAGACCCGGACCATTGGTATTATGGTGCCTGAATTCATCAGCTTTTTCTTTCCAAAAGTGATTATTGGAGCGCAGGAAGTGCTGGCCGAAGCTGGCTACAATGTCGTAATCTGTCACTCCAATGAATCGTATGAAACAGAGGTTGAGAATGCTAAAGCACTGCTGGCCAGCCGTGTAGATGGGTTGATCGTGTCGCACACAAAAGAAACCCGCAATTTTGACCACTTCCGCATCTTTCAGCGGAAGGGTGTTCCGGTCGTGTTTTTCAATCGGGTCTGCGAAGACATGAATGTGTCGAAAGTTACGGTCAATGATTACGACGGGGCTTTTCGGGCTGTTGAGCACCTGATCCAGACCGGCCGACGGCGTATTGCCCACCTGGCCGGGCCAGACAGCCTGCCCAATAGCCGTAATCGGCTCAATGGTTACCGGGATGCGTTGCGGCATTATGGCATTGCCGAAGAACCTGAACTGGTCATTTCGTATGACCTAACGCTGGAGAAGGCCAATATCTACGTGAATCACCTACTGAATCTGCCTCAGCCACCCGACGCGTTGTTTACGATCAATGACCCCACCGCAATCGAAGCACTCAAGGTGATCAAAAGCCGGGGGCTGCGCATTCCCGACGATATTGCCATTGTTGGATTCAGCAACGATCCGATTTCTGCGTTGGTCGAGCCGGGGATAACAACTGTTTCTCAGCCTGTTAGTGAAATTGGCCAGCAGGCCGCTGCCTTATTGATGGAGCAAATAACGGATAAGGACAATACTATCCCTCCGCGAACAATTGTGCTGGAAACGCAGCTCATTATAAGAGGATCGACGGTGTATTAAGCGCACACGGTTCACACGGTCCGAAGACCGTATCACGAAAACAAACGATCTGTGTTAATTTTTTGACAAAAAAAATGCTGAATAATAACAGCTTGAAAACAGTAGATTAAAATACGGGTAATGTTTAAGCGCTTCCTTTGTGCTTCGAAAATAGCCTATGAAGATCGTTCTGTCAGTTGCCTTGGTTTTGGTTGAAATTCAGGCGATTATCCCTAAATGGTGCCGATCTCACGGGCGCTTAATCCAATGCTTATGAAGATGCTACTATGCCTCGTAGCCTGTTTCGTTGGCATACTTTCCTTTTCAGGATTTGATGTTAATGTTATCCTCTCTCAATCAACAACAATCGATTCGCTGGGTGCCTGTCAGGGAGTGAGTTACCAGTCGGGCAAGGCCTACCTCTACGGCGATCGTGAAGTGGGTGTGATTCGTACCTATGCAGTTGGCAAAGATGCGCTGACCTATGCAGGTCAGGAAGTTAAATTAACGGTAGAGGGAAAGGATGTTATCAATCACCCGACCGGAATAGCGTACAATAAAACCGGCCCAACCTTCATCGGCAATAGTATACGATTGAACCCCGAAGGTACCCAATGGCGGGCAGTGATCTATTTGGTGAACTGGGCGGGACTGCTCCGTACCGGAACGCTCGATGGTAATTTGCTGAGTACAATTGAAGATGATGCCTGTATTCAGGGCACCCGGCCCGAATATGTCCAGTACCAGAAAAAGTGGTACGTGGCTACTGCCGACTATGGCGACAAACGCAATGAAGTCCGGCTCTACGATCCTGTCTTGCTGGCAAAAGCCAAAAAAACCAGCGAGCCAGGTGTGGTTGTGAAAAAATTTACCTGCTCACCCTGGGTGCAAAACCTGCACTGGATTCCATCGAAAGGGGTACTCGTGCTGATTCAGAATCAGATTGAAGGACGTCGCTGGCGATTTACGTTCGTGGATTTGAAAAAATCCATTGAGTCTGGACAAGAACAGGTTATCAAGGTAATTGACGTGGATAAAGCCGATGAATTAGAAGGCTTTACGCTCCTGAACGATCTCAGGACGGGGATTGCTGTTACGTCATCCCGCAGCAATAATGTGCATTTTATGAACCTCAGCTGGTGAGGTTTCCAGGCGAGCTTACCAAAATCTAATTCCAACATACAACTTGATATGAATCACTACTCAATTCAGTTGAGCAGAGGACTCTTGTGCCTGCTGCTACTGCTTAGTCCACTCGTCTATCGACCGGTTTGGGCGGCTAATGCCTCGCTCATGTCGGGCCAGACCAGCCGGTTAGTCAAACTGACGGGGATTGTAACGGACGAACAAAATCAGCCAATTCCGGGTGTCAATATTGTTGAAAAGCAAACACGCAAAGGTACCGTTACGGACGCTGCGGGACGGTTTACTATCGATGTGAATGCAGGGTCAACACTGGTCTTTTCGTCAGTCGGTTTTGCCACGCAGGAAATTGTCGTTGGTTCGCAATTAACACTGACCATAACACTGAAAGAAGACGTAAACCAGTTGAGCGAAGTCGTGGCGGTGGGGTATCAGACGTTGCGGAAGAGTGATGTTACGGGGGCCATTTCGAACGTAAAAGCCAGAGAGTTAAACATTGCTGCCCCAACGCTCGGACAGGCGCTGGTGGGTAAGCTGGCTGGTGTCCAGGTGTCGCAGGTAGGCGGTGCTCCGTATAATTCGACCAAAATTCGGGTGCGTGGTATCGGGTCGATCAACGCCAGCTCGGATCCGCTCTACGTCATTGATGGATTTCCGGCCGGTAACGACGTGTTTATCAACCCGAACGACATCGAAAGTATCGATATTCTGAAAGATGCGGCTTCGGCGGCTATCTACGGGTCACGGGCGTCGGGTGGGGTTGTTATCATTACGACCAAACGCGGTAAAGACGGCAAAGGGAAGTTCGATTATGAATATCAGTATGGCATCAACCAACTGGCTAAGAAAGTAGATCTGCTGGATGCCAGTGGCTTTGCTCAGGTGATGATTGATGGCCGGAACAACACCTACCGCGATCTGGTCCAGAACAGTGGTAAGCCCTGGACCGACGCGATGTTCTCCGACGACAATGCCACCCGCATCGCTAAGGTCGGGAATGCCAGCTCCGTCAGTATCCCGACCGATATTTATGATTTCGCCAGTCAGAAACTCATTACTCCAAAATACAATACGGATTGGCAGAATGAGCTCTACCGGAATGCTCCCGTTAGCCGTCATAACCTCACCTTCTCGGGTGGTAACAATGGGGTTCGCTATCTGTTGAGCGGTGGGTATCAGAATCAACAGGGTATCATTGTCAATACCAAGCAGGAACGGGTCAATTTCCGGGCGAACATCGATGGCGATATCAGCAAGAAATTCAAAGTGGGGGCCAGCGTGTTTGTTACATCGACCAGCAACCGCGAAGTGCAGGAGGGGCGCTTCAACCAGGGGCCAATTCTGGGTGCCTTGATTTATGCTCCAATTTTCAGGGCTTACGATGACAAAGGCAATCTGGTGAAAAATGAAATGGCCTCCCAGCAACCTGTTTATGGGTATCAGACGATCGAAAATCCGGTTGCGATGGCGATGGAAACCAACATTACGCGTAAAGGTCTACGCGGTACATACAACGGTTCGGCCAGCTATGAGATCATTCCGGGCCTGGTTGCCAAAGCCAGCCTCGGTCTACAAACCTATAACGAAAAGTATAGCTACTATTTGCCAACCAGCCTAAGCAACGGGAATAATCCACCCTATTCGCCCCAGGCCATTGCGGCTGCAACGGCCTCTGCACTACAGCTTACGACTCAGAATGTATTGGCTGAATTTACGGCGACCTACGCAAAACAGTGGGGCAAACACAGCCTGAACGGTCTGGTTGGATATACGGCTCAGAAAACAAACCTCGACCAGATCAGTGTGTCGGCGCAAGGGTTTCAGAACGACGCCATTCAGGAAATTACAGCTAAGGGAGCCGATCCAACGAACTTTTTCCTGAACCTGCCTCCCGCGCCGGGTAGTGGGGTTCCAAATACAACATCTTCACTATCAACAAGTAGCATTGGATTTACTGGAACCGGCAAACAGGAAGAAACGCTGCTTTCCTATCTGGCAAGGGCCGAGTATAACTACGACAGCCGGTATTTCCTGACGGCCGCGTTCCGTACCGATGGATCGTCGCGTTTTGGGCCGCTCAATCGCTGGGGTAATTTCCCGTCGATAGCGGGAGGCTGGACTATCTCGAACGAACCATTTTATACAGACTGGCTGGGCGCAGCCTCGACGCTCAAACTTCGGGGAAGCTGGGGGCTCACCGGAAATTATAATGTGGGTAACTACAATTACCTGCAAACGATGAATAGCCCTACCGGAGCCGTATTTGGATCTGGAACGATACAGACGGCTTTCTATTCAGGAGCCATCAAAGACCAGAAACTTGGCTGGGAGTCGACATCGCAGTATAATCTTGGTCTGGATGTCGGTCTGTTCAATAACCGGTTATTACTGATTGCCAATGGTTATCTAAGTGACTCGTATAACCTGTTGTTTAATCAACCGATTTCGGCTATTTCGGGTACGACAAGTATCCTGACAAACCTGCGGGATTCTAAAATTCGCAACCAGGGCGTTGAGTTACAGATCGATGGTCGGGCTGTTTCGACCCAGGATTTTAAACTGAATCTGAGTGGTAACATCTCCTTCAACCGCAATAAAGTCCTGAACATGGGTGGGGCCAATACGATCCTGTCGGCAGGTGCCGAGCGTTCGTACATCACGCACATTACGCAGGAAGGCCAGCCGGTGGGCATGTTCTATGGATTTAAGGCTATTGGAATGGTGCGGCAAAAAGACATGGATAATATTGCCGCCGACAATGCGGTGTATAACTCGGCCACCCAGTCGTTCCCGGCGGGTTATGTTCTGAAAGGGCCCGCTCGCTCAACGGCATCGACCAACCCGCTTCGGCCCGGCGACCTGATTTTTCAGGATGTAAACGGCGATGGTGTTGTGAATGATGCTGATAAGCAGGTGATTGGGTCACCGTATCCAAAGTTCACCTATGGTTTTTCGGTAACGGCCACCTACAAAGCATTCGATGCGAATGCTTCATTTAACGGTATATATGGTAGCCAGGTGCTCGACGGGCAGGATTATTACCTTTTCAATATGGAAGGCTCAGGTAACCAGTACTCGGTTGTGGCTGATCGCTATCGGTCAGAAGATCAGCCGGGCAATGGCCAGATTTTCCGGGCATCGCGGGGCGGTACACAGAGCAATAGCACCCGTCTTTCGACTTTCTATCTGCAAAATGGCTCCTACTTCCGTTGCGCAAACATCACACTGGGCTATAACCTGCCTGCTGCACTCATCAGCAAAGCGCAGGTAAGCGGTCTGCGCCTGTATGTTAACGTCAATAATGCCTTCACGATCACCAAATACAAAGGATATAACCCTGAAGTAGACTACAACAATGGCGCTAACCTGGCTCCTGGTGTCGATTATGGGAAATATCCGCTGGCACGTGGCTACAACATCGGTGCAAAAATCACTTTTTAAGTAATCAATACCGGGCTTTGTCAGATGAATAATGAGGATCTCTATCCAGTGTTCATCTGACACGGTTCACTGGCCAACATAATCATGAACTTTAGATCATCACTTCGATACATACCCCTGCTGACGCTGTTTTTGCTAGGATCGTGCAGTCAGGATTTTCTGGTTGAAACCAACCCCAATGCCATTGCAACGGCGGATTATTACAAAACCGAGAATGACGTACTGTTGGCACTAAACGGCGTATATAATGCCCTGCGCGACAATAGTGGCATTGCCGAAGGAAGTGGGCTTTATTCGGAAGAACGCTCCGACAACACCGGGCGGAACGACAATCAGTCAAACGCCGGAGAGCCGTTTCAGTTTAACGCATTCGCGATTTTACCGAGCAATTCCTACCTGCAAACGCACTGGACGTCGTTGTATCAGACCATTACCCGCGCCAACTATGTGCTGGCTGGCTCCGAAACCGTGACCTACGCCAAAGCGGATACGAAAGTCCAGTATCAGGCCGAAGCCAAATTTATTCGGGCCCTGATTTATTTCCATCTGGTACGGAAATGGGGTGATGTACCGCTTGTCACAAAGCCACTCACCACTACCGACGATGTGATGACGAATACCTTTCGCGAGAAAAAAGAAAAGGTCTACGCTCAGATTGTAGCCGATCTGACAGACGTGATCAATAGTTCGCTACCCGACGTTCGGACATCGGCCGATAAGGGACGCGTTTCGAAAGTGGCCGGTAATGCGCTGTTAGGACAGGTATACCTGACCATGGCAACGACGCTCGATCAGGCTAATCGGGCAGCTAACCTCAATCAGGCCAAGACCTATTTGACCAATGCCTACAGCAAGCGTACGTTCGGACTGCTGAAAGAAATTCCATATGCCGACGTGTTCGATGTGAGCAAAAAGACGGCCAATCCCGAAGCGATTTTTCAGATTGTCTATAAGCAGGGCGACATTAACTATTCGTCGAGCATCGCAGCAAACAATCAGGCGCAGGGCGAAACGATCAACTCACTGAAAACCGCAACGGGCGTTGGCGGTAACGTGACGCCCGATCTGGTAAAAGATTATGAAGAAGGGGATTTGCGGAAAGATTTTTCGATCAAATACGCGAATGCCGCTGTGGTGAAAGACTATTTCATCACCAAGTTCCGGGATGCGAGTTCAACGGCTGGCACGAGTGGCTACGGCGGAAACGACTGGCTGCTGATTCGCTACGCTGACGTGATTCTGATGCTGGCCGAGGTGAATCTGTATCTCGGTGACGAGGCTACGGCTATTAGTTTGCTTGATCAGGTACGCGACCGGGCAAAGCTGCCGCTTTATGCCGTTGCGAAAAGCAATGCGGCCTATAGTGCGAAATACCCAACGCTCAAACTTGCTATTCTGCACGAACGTCGCGTTGAACTGGCCTTCGAAAACCAGCGCTGGTTCGACTTACTTCGGTTCTTTGCCCCCGATGAACTGGTAACGTATTTCCGTGCCAAATCCCAGGCCGATTTTGGAGCAGCTCAGCTAACCAACTTTGGTCCGAAAGATTATTATTATCCGATTCCGTTCAATGAATACAAACTGAATCCAACCGGGATGGCCCAGAATCCTGGGTATTAAAACATGTTGACAATGGGAGGGATGCTTTCAGCGTCCCTCTTTTTTATACCATGAACAAGAAACTTTTTATTGGGCTGCTTTGCAGTACATTTCATACCCTTCTGGCTCAATCACCAAACGGGTTTCAGCCAGCCTACCGCCTGTTGAGTACGGAGAATAAAGTGGCTGATAAAAACTATTATTTGCTCACGGTTATTCAGCGCACACCGGCAGTACAGAAATTGCTCAAGCGGGATACTACACTTCAAACCATACTGCGCAAACGGGCCGATCTAATCAAAGCACATGCCCAGGATACCTGTCGAACGCCGGGCTCACTGATGACCGGATTCCGCTGGTCGACCAATGATTCGCTTCAGGTTATCACAGCGATGCAGACCCTCTATGCACAAAACAACGATATATTCGATAAACTCGTCAATAATCACCTCCGACCATCAGGTACGTACCAACGCTTCACCAATCTGCCTAACAAAGAGTTGCTGATGCGGGCCTGGGGGCAATATATACTTGGTATTAACTACAGTATCGACCAGTTTGGCTTAGGAAAAAAAATGCGGTATCCACGTATCGACTCGGCCAATTACCCCGTTAATGGGCGCTACTACGGGACCGTTCTGAAAGATTTGTTTGCTTATCTGGCCGAACAGGCCGATACAATGACACTATTTTACCAACCTTCGCTGGCGGTAGCGATGCAATTGATGGATGTAAACGATCGCGACGAACCCGCCCGGCACGAACCGATGGAACATCGTGACAACCAGAAGGCATATGCACAGGTGAAACAGACAATCTGGAAAAACTACAGATACGCGGCTATCGTCGTACCTGGTAACGGACCCGAGCTTACGACGACGCCCCTTAGTCCACTCAATAAAATGCGGCTGGATTTGGTTGCTGGTCGATATCGAAAAGGATGGGCACCGTTCATTGTGGTGAGTGGGGGTTATTGTTATCCCTTTCGCGGACCGTATGCAGAAGCTGTCGAAATGAAGAAATACCTGATTAAGAGACATGCCATTCCTGAATTCGCTATCATCATCGACCCTCACGCCCGACATACAACGACCAATCTTCGGAACGCCAACCGGTTGATGATCCGGTATGGTTTTCCAGCCGATAAAATTTGCGTATTTACAACGACACAAAGCCAGACAGAGTACGCCAATAATACAGCCTTCGACGAGCGTAACCGCCGGGAGTTAGGCTATCTGCCGTATCGAGACAAGAAACGCATTTCACTGCACGACATCGAATTTTACCCGACGCTGGAAAGCCTGCATATGGACCCCAATGATCCACTTGATCCGTAGTTATTTACGTCGCATGCTACACTGACAATGCCATTTGGCCCGTTATTTTAGCTGCCTTTAGTCCAGTTGGGCCGCTTTAAGAAAGCCACGAAGCGTTTGTAGATCGTGCTTTATGGCGGCTAAAACGGTTTCCCTGGGCATGGTAAGCTGCCGTTGGCCCGTGTCGGCCCCGCCCAGCGGAAACTCGTAATGGATTGACATTGGTCCCGAAAAACTGTATTGTTTCAGGAGCGCGAAGTACGCCTTGAAATCGACCATACCTTCGCCAAGTGGCACAACCTGATCGTGCCATTTATCGGATTTCTTCACCCAGATAAAATCCTTGATGTCAATGCACCGGATGTGTGCTTTCAGAACATCTAATCCATTGACCCACGACATGCCGCCTTCTGCAACGGCGTGTTTGATATCGTACTGACAGCCCAGCCAGCGAGGGTCGATGTCTTTGATGAGCTCCCACAAATCCCAGACCGCTGCCCCAACTCGTGTGCCGGCATGATTCTGATAGGCACCGTGAATCCCATATTTCTGGTTCAAAGCCGCCAGTTTCTGCAACTGCTCTTTATAACGGTCGAGGCTTTGGGCAACCCCTAAAGCCCGGTCGTAATTCAGGTAAGCTGTCCGGTAATTAGGAATGCCAAGTCTGGTTGCCGTTTTTAAGATCGGTTCGGTAAGCGGATCGTCCGGACTAATCACGTCAGTCGTGATCATGGGTACGTCTAAACCTGCTGTCCGAATAACCGATACGGCTTTGGGTAGATCGTCTACAACACGTTCGGGGGCAACATGCCCACCTTTCCGAACGGTCAGATCTACGCCGGAAAATCCCAGATTAGCGGCCGTTTCAGCCATTTCTGGTATGGATAACCAGTGCAGATGTTTGGAGAATATACAGATTGTTGAACCCTTGCCAGCCATCGGAGGCAAGGGCTCAGTGGCCGCAAAGTCCAGTGAAGGCAGTACTAGCCCGGCTGTCGCTACCGAACCCATAAATTGCCGTCTGCTTATAAAATGGGCTTGCTCTGTTCTCATCGATCACGGGGACAGAATCTGGCTTTAGGCAGGCTATCGCCCTCGAGTTGTGAGGTAATAAACCGGAATCCCTAACCCTGCAATTAACAGGCCCATACCTGTATTGAAGGTTTTGGTGTAAAGCAGAATAGCACAAATAGTCAGTGCTGCAATGATATAGAGCGCTGGCACAAGCGGATAACCGAACGCACGGTAAGGCCGCTCTGCATTTGGTTCGGTACGCCGAAGCCGGAACAGACCCGCAATAGTGACCATGTAGAAAAGGAGCGATGCAAACGTGCAGTAATCGAGCAGATCGCCATATTTCCCGGAAAGACACAGAATGGATGCCCAGATGCACTGAAGCCATAATGCCCGGCCCGGAACGGCATTTTTGTTGAGGTGCGATGCCTGCTTGATAAACAGACCATCTTTAGCCATCGCATAATAGAGTCGTGCTCCGGCCAGAATCAATCCATTATTACAACCAAAGGTCGAAATCATGATCAGAACGGCCATGATCGCAACGGCTACATTTCCGAAAACTGTTTCGACGGCCGCCGTTGCAACACGGTCGGCGTCGGCAAACTGGATGCCCCGGCCTACAATGTCCGTAGCTGTTGGTAAGCCTTTGAGAGGCAACAGAGAAAGGTAGGAAACGTTAGCCAGGAAATAGATCGTTGTGACAATGAGCGTCCCGAAAAACAGAGCGAGCGGAATATTTCGGCGCGGATTTTTGATTTCTCCGGCAATGAACGTTACGTTGTTCCAGGCATCGGCCGAAAATAAAGAGCCAATCATGGAGGTGCCAAAAGCGAGAATCAGGGCCATGCCCGCTAACGGAATAACGTCGCCCGTAGCCGATGTGCTGCTCGCATCCCAGGCATTGCTGAGGTTGGTTGAGAGCAAGCCACTGCTCAGTCCGATCGTAATTCCGATGACAATCAAACCAAGCAGAGCAATCAATTTGGCCGATGTAAACACGTTTTGAATCAATTTGCCACTCTGTACGCCCCGGCTGTTTAGCCAGGTAAGTAATACCAGGCTGGCAATGGCGAAGAGTGAGCCCAGTGTAACTTTAACCGGCCCCAGCGCCAGTAAAACATTGTCGGGACCCAATGCCGGGATAAAGACCGCGGTGTATTTTGTGAAGGCTACCGCTACGGCCGCAATGGTGCCCGTCTGGATGACCATAAAAACGGTCCATCCGTATACGAAGCCCGTCAGGTGGCCATAAGCACGTTGAATGTAAATGTACTGCCCGCCTGCTTTGGGCATCATGCCTGCCAGTTCGCCATAGCTGAGTGCTGCGGCCACCGTTAACACGCCGGTTAATACCCAAAGCATCAGCAGCCAACCCGATGAACCGAGGTTACGGGCCATGTCGGCAGTGACTATAAAAACACCCGAACCGATCATCGAACCCGAAACAATCAGGGTAGAGTCGATCAGGCTCAGTGAGCGTTTAAATTCGGTTGGTTCTGTGGTCTCATTGACCGACGAAACGGGTTGAGGTACGTTTTCTGACATTGAAGAAGAAGATATATTGACAAGAAGCGGTCTATTGTGCAAAAAAACAAACCTTTGCCCGTAAATGCCTAGTAACCGCATACTAAAAATTCTGGGAGTCGGCTTGATACCAGAATTTATTTTGCATGTTAGCGCCTGATTAACCCGCTATTTATAAGGATGATTATTTATGAAAAAGCCACCGACTATTCCTGAGGATGAACTGGTTGAGGCTCTGAAAGCCCGTAGCCAGAAGGCATATTCTGTTCTTTATGACAGATATGCGCCTACCTTGCTGGCTATCATCTGCAAAGTAGTGAAAGATAATGACGAAGCCGAAAATGTTCTTCAGGATACATTCGTAAAAATATGGAGACACATTGATAGTTATGATGCCGGTAAGGGGCGGCTTTTTACGTGGATACTAAACATTGCCCGTAATACGGGCATCAATTTCCTGCGTTCGCAACGAAATTCGGATCATACCGACATCCAAACACTGGCCGATAGTGTACATACAGATAGGAACGCTATATCCGATGCAATCAATGTTAATCACATTGGCGTAAGCGACACCGTAGCCCGGCTCGACCCGAAGCTTCGCCAGATGATTGACCTGATTTATTTTGAAGGCTATACTCAACAGGAGGTAGCCGACCATTTGAAAATGCCATTAGGTACGGTTAAAACCCGTACCCGTATGGCATTGCAACAACTGAAAGACCTATTTGACCGATGAGATTTAACGAGCAGGAATACCTCCAGTCCGATCAACTTGAACAGTATTGTTTAGGATTACTTAGCCCTGATGAAGCCGCGGAGTTAGAACAGTTAGCGCGTACTTATCCGGCCATTCGCGATGAGCTGGACCGGCTTACGTTGCTATTGGCCAATTATGCTATCGACGAACCCGTTACGCCCAGCCCGGCTCTGAAAAGCCGGGTGATGATGACACTGAGCCAACTTGGAGAAACGCCAACGTTCGATTTAAACAATTTGCCGCTCATTAATGCCTTCTCCGATGCTGACCAGTGGCAGCGGACGGTTGAAGCGATTCAGCCTCCCGAAACGTACAAAAATATCTTCGGTCATGTGCTCCGGCAGGATCAGGAAGCGGAACTGTTTTTAGTCTGGGTGCGCCACAGCATCAATCCAGAAGATCATCACGATGAGCAGGAGAGTTTCCTGATTCTGGAGGGTCGTTGCGAATGCTCCATCGGTGGAGAGCTGGTGCAATTATCGGCGGGCGATTACCTGTCGGTTCCGCTTGATCTGGAGCATACTGTTCGGGTTATTTCCGAAACACCCGTTAAAGCCATCATTCAGCGGTTGAAAGCCGCATAACGTAGGTTGTCAGATCGTTTTTTGACGGTAGTAGCAACACCCCGAAAGTCCAGAATTTTCGGGGTGTTGCTATTCATCCGGCAGCTACAATTTCCAGAGCGGGTGAGATTAAAGGCACGCGGACCAGAAACTTCTCGTCGTCGTGATGTACTATAACCGACGAATGATCCAGTAGCTTATACTTCATCATGATGTTCTGCAACCCAATCTGATTAGACGGAACGGCCAGTTTCTTTTTCTGCAAATTGTTTTCCACATACAGGTTATTGTCCTGAGTGTAGAGCCTGATTGTTAGCGGGCGATTCACCGAAATGACGTTGTGCTTAATGGCATTCTCGAAAAGAATCTGTAGGGTCAGCGGTGGAATCAGGTAGCGCATGTAAGTCCCTTCCACTGTATTTTCCATAAAAATGCCGTCCCCGTAGCGGGTTTTAAGCAAGTGGAAATAGGCGTTAATGAATGAAATTTCGTCAATAAGCGGGCACAGATCACGATTATTCTGCTGGAGCAAATAGCGGTATACCGACGAGAGTTCATCGAGAAATCGCTCGGCCTGTTCGGCATCGCTGGTGATCAGCGATGATAACGAGTTCAGGTTGTTGAACAGGAAGTGCGGATTTATCTGGGTTTTCAGTGAATCGAGCTGACTTTGAAGGTTCACTTTCTTTAATTCCTGCGCTTCGGTAAACGACACTTTCCAGCGTTGATACAGATAAACCCCTTCGTAGTAGGCTGCAACCTGGATCGTTCCGACGACCGATACGAGGGTATTGAAAAAATAGGGCTTAAAAAGCAGGTAGTCTTCCGATGGCCAGAGCCCTATGATATGGTAGAAAAACGTTTGCGTAATTCGGATGATACTCGAAAAAATAAAAAACCAGATGAGCTGATACAATACCCGCTGGCGGGTTTGGGCGAGTTCGGGATAATGTCGGCGCGACAGGATAATGCCCCATCGATTCAATTCCCAGACAATAATGGTTCCCAGGGTGAAAAAGAACGGAATACGCCAGTCGTCGGGGTATGGCATGTTGGTATAGCCATACATCATCCACTGACCCGCCAGGGCCAGCAACGGAACACCGACAATGCGCATCCACTTATCGTTCAGTTTCTGCATTTTATCTGCTTAGCCATTCGGTAAATTCGCTGGCACGGTCGCGATTCACTAGTACTTCGTGTTCTATTCCAGGGTTCAGGTCTACTTTAAGCCGCCCGTTCAGGGAGTGATGAATACGCGAAATGGACATTGTCTGAACCAGGAATTCGTCATTAAGACGGAAAAAGAAAGCTGGGTCAAGTAGGTTCTCCAAATCGTTGAGGCCGTAATCGATCAGGTAGCTGGTTTTGTTTTTACCACACAGATAGGTTGCCTTACCTCTGGTATAAAAATAGGCAATATCGGCTGTATCAATGGGAATCATTTGCTGGTCATGATTTACCAGAAACTGACTCCTGGCGGTTTCCTGCCAATTCTGTTTTTTGAGATCATCGATAAGTAGACCAATATCGATTGCGGTAACATGCCTGACTACGGATGCCTGTTGAAATTTATGGAGTGCCTGGTCTAATTCCTCTTTTTTGATTGGCTTAAGCAGATAATGCAGACTATTACCTCTGAATGATTTAATCGCAGATTCATCGTAGGAGGTGGTAAAAATAACCGGGCAAGTGATCGTAACCAGATTGAAGATTTCAAAGCTCTGCCCATCTGCCAGTTCAATGTCCATCAAAATCAGGTCGGGCTGAGGGTGCGTCTGGAGCCACTCAACGGTTGATTCAATACCATCAGTAACGCCGATTACGTCAGCAGGATACTCGCTCAGGCTCAGTAACTTCATTAACTTCTGAACGGCCAGAAATTCGTCCTCAACAATCAGGATGTCCATAGTTCTAAAATTATACGCCTTTGAATTAAAGACCAATTTTCTCCTCGAAAAATGCACCAGGCGGTAAGGCGGGATAAATAAGGCTTGAACCGTAATTCTGACCGCCTGGATTGAAAATATGTGTTGACAACACGCTCTATATTCGTAAGGAGAGCAGGTTATAGATTCCTTCGTATTGCGATTCAAGGGGTAGTTCTCGTGGGTTATACAGTGAATTCTACCAGTTGTTCATTGACGTTGGCTAGCCGTATTGAAGGCACCTACTTTTGTATCGTTCAATCGAACAAGAAACAAACAACAACAAATAAGCTAATGAAAACTTTCCTCTATTCTGTCGTATTGGCGCTGATTTTACTCGGTGCATTTTGTGGACTTCTGCTTCTTACGGCCCAATCAGCCAATGCCCGTCCAACGGGTGATCGTCCAGACGAAGCATTTCGGACTGCTGTTTTTAAGGCACATAATCAAGCCATGGTTTATGTGCTGGTTGATAAGCTTAACGATCAACCTAGTGTTATTAAAATTAAAAATAAGAATGGCCAACTGGTATGGGATCAGGTTGTTTCTAAAAAAACAACCAAATTCCGACTCAAACTAAACCTGACTGAACTACCCGACGGTCAGTATACGGTTTCGGTTGTCAGCGGTAAGGACAAAATGGATTATCCCATTTTGTTGTCGACTTCGGCTCCGATCGATGCTAAACGCGAGATTGAAGTCAACTAGTTGACGGCATGTCTACAATGAATGTAGCTCAACGCTGATCATGATCCTCAATAACTAATCAGCCGCCCTGCTAAGTCAGGTAGCGGCTGATTTTTTTTGTTTAGGGTAGGGAGCCGATGTGAACTGGAGCGATTTCCTGAATTGATATTTGCCATCGTGTGCTTGATCCGCTGAAACCTGTATCACTTTTTAAGCTGTTGCCATAGGCGTCTGTGCTTAGTTGGCAGATAGGTATAACGCTGGATAAAGAAAAACAAATTGCTGAAATCCAATACTATATCGCTGGTGTAAATAGTAGTGAAATCCATTTTTCGCTAAACTATTTCCTTTAACCAATGAAAACGACACATACTAAGTCTACTCTCAATTCAGGTACACGTTTTCCGATAACTATATTGCTATGGGACATTGCCGGGCTAGTGATTTATGGGGGAATTGCCTCATTTCTATGCTGAGTCTGAATCACCTTACTTCAATCTCGTCCACCATTAACTGTGCTGCCTTGCCCGGATTCCGTAATCCGGCGGGCACCCGTCCGATGTTCCGGGCAATAATTCGTACGTAGCGGGATGTGATAGGGGAGAAGTCAAATGGTAATCGTACAAAGCCTCTTTTTCCGGATTCTGCAGCATTGGTTTTGGCCGTGAGTACGAGCTGGAACGTTTTTCCATCTTCCGAAACCGAGATTTCAACCTGTTTGGGTAGACAAACATTCTTCGCAGTGTATTTCAGGAAACCCACCCGAACGCTCTCGATCGACTTTGACTGGCCAAGGTCGATCACGGCGTTGATATCATTGCTGAACGACACGACACCAGCTACTTCGTAGCCTCCCATGCCGCCAGTAACGCCATCGGTCAGGCTGTAGTTTTTGTCGGGTCGCCCGGCGCTGGGCGCATTCAGAAGAGTGTATGGCTTTCCGGTCGCTTTCGAGACAATATAGTCTTTCCGCACTTTGGCTAGCTGACTCAATGGCGATCCGTCGGCAAACGTTGCCGCCCTGATCGTTGTTGATTTGTCTAAAACAAGCGTTTTTTCGTATTGGAGCGATTCGCCGGAAGGGATGCTACCGTCGAGTGTGTAGCGAATTTGCGGAGCCTGTTTGTCTGCTGATAGCGCAATCTCAACCTTTCCATCGGCCGTTGGTTTGGCGGAGAAAGATACGTCATAAAACGTGCGGGCATAATTAACGTTCAGCGTTGATAAACGCTCAAAGAGTACCGGTAATCGCCGGGTAAAATCCTCGTAATTTTTCTGGTTCAGTGGGGTCCAGACTACTTCGGCAAGGGCAGCGGCTCTGGGCCAGAGCATATAGTTCAGTTGATCCCAGGTACTGATATATTCCGTCCAGATATTGCCTTGTGCTCCCAGAATGTGGGTGGCTTCGGCGGTCGTTAGTTCGGGCGGTGTGGGGTTATACGAATACACTTTAGCCAAAGGTAGTGAACCGCCAAATCCCGTTGGTTCCTGCGCCGGATCGCCCTGAAAATGGTCGAAATAACAGAACTGGCCCGGTGTCATAATAACATCGTGTTGTTGGCGGGCGGCTTGTATGCCGCCTTTTATACCGCGCCAGCTCATTACTGTAGCGTTGGGCGATAACCGAATACTGGGCCCGTTTCCCTCCAGAATCTCATCCCAGCCAATTATTCGTCGACCTTTTGAGGTCACAAATTTGTCGATGCGGTTAATAAAATAGCTTTGCAGGCCATTCTCGTTTTTCAGCCCTTCGCGTTTAATTAGCTGCTGACAAAACGCATTCTTTTGCCATATCGTTTTAGGGCATTCATCCCCGCCGATATGAATGTATTTGCCCGGAAACAGATTTATTACTTCCGTCAGTACATCCTGCAAAAACGAGAATGTTTTTTCTGTTGGGCAGAATACATCATCAAAAACGCCCCATTTGGTCGCTACCTGATAGGGGCCGGGGGAGCAGGCCAGTTCAGGATAAGCGGCCAAAGCGGCCAGCGCATGACCGGGTAATTCGATTTCCGGGACCACATTAATATACCTGGAAGCAGCATAGCGAACAACTTCACGAACCTCGTCCTGCGTGTAATAGCCTCCATAGGGTTTTCCATCAAATACCTGTGGATCATAATCATCGTAGTGGCCGACAATGGTTTCGCGACGCTGTGCACCGATCTGCGTTAGTTTCGGGTACTTTTTAATCTCAATTCGCCAGCCCTGATCATCAGTTAAGTGCCAGTGGAAATTGTTAAACTTATGCATGGCCATCAGATCCAGGTATTTTTTGATCAACGGAACCGGAAAGAAATGCCGGCCAACGTCAAGGTGTAGCCCACGGTAACTATAGCGTGGCCGATCCTGAATGCGGCAGGCCGGAATCGAAAGCGTGGTCAGGTTTGTGGCCGGTACTGGATGTCTTGTCGCAAAAATCGCTGGTGGAAGCAATTGATACAGTGTTTGAACGGCGTAAAAAAAACCTTTAGGGCTCGACGCTTCAATGGTTATGAGTTTGTTGGTGGCGTCGATTCGGTAACCTTCGTCGCCAAGGGTTGTATCCGTAGAGGGGATGAACTCGATCAGATTTTCCGGCACCGTCAATTTATTGACATTGCGCACAGACAGGCTCATGCCGGTGCTACGATTCATGTGATTTGCCAATGTGTCGACTATCGCTTTGAGGTCGGGCTGGGCAATTGGCACGCCAATAGTAGTCGAACGACTGATGATAAACTCACCGGCACGGGGTTCGAGTTGGGCTGGACGAGGAATAATCGAGTAACGCTCAATCGATTGGCCAAAGGCGGATGTCAGCACCCAAAACAGGCCGAGAAACACAACAAGACGGTTCAACATAAACACAACAAAATGGCAGGTAGTAACCTATGGCATCAACGTGTAAAGGTATTCAAACCATATAGACGCACCTCATTCCAGTAAACTTCTTCTGGAAGGCCATATTGTTTTGTCAATTTATTGACGAAGACGTTTTCGGTGATTTTCGCCGAAACGCTTTGACTAAAAAATAGATGCCTCCTGCAAAAGCGCCTAATGCCAGTAAGCCAACCAATACGGCTGCAAGTCCCTGATTGGAGCAACTTAAATTACAAGCTAAACCAGCACCCAGAAAGGCCAGGCCCACACCCACTAGAAAAAGGAGGATGTAGGCTGCCGTATCGGCATTTGCCGGGCGTTGATTGTGCTTTTGGCGTGATAACCGTCGCTCTTCGCGTAGTGCTTTACGGGTGAGACGTGTGCTTCTATGGTTATCGGGATTTATCTCTTTCTGGTTTTCTACTCCATCGATGGCGCCTTCGACCCGACTACTGGCTGCCCATACTGAGAAACTGTTTTTTTGAGGAGTGACGAAATGCTGGCAACGATTGCCCAATACTATTGACAGTATAAAACTGGCTGTAAACAGATAGAATGAGCTTCGTACGCGTAAGTCGTAGCTTCCTGTTTTTGTCAGAAAGGGTGTTGCTGCTTGGCGAAAGTAGTTTTTCTCAATCGCTAGAGCACCTATCGCAATGGCAACTACACTAAGCTCAATGAGCAAGCCTGGAAGTGCCGGAAGGAAGCGAAAGCCAAAACGTACGCCTATCCAGCCTTTTATGATTTCCAGAATAATTATCAGCGAGATGGCCGACCATGAATGCTGGCGAGCCCAGTATGACAGTTTTTTCATTTTTTTTGCGTGGCCTGTGGATCTCTTGATCGTGAATAGTAATGGAATATATTGGCTAATAAATGTAAATAATATAACTTATCTTACTCTATAGTTTTGAGAAAGAATAGCATGATTAGGTTAGCAACGCCACTTTCTGTTCCTAATGAATCTGAAAATACCCTTTTTATCCTTACTGGTTTCAGTCTATCCTTTGAGCTTTGTTTATGCTCAAATCTCCGTTAATCCAGGGCCCGCCGAAACTCACCATTATGCCATTGAAATGGCCGGAATCCGCGTTGGAACGATGACTGCTATTCGCCAGCTACAGGCGGGTAATCGTACGACTTACACGCTTATCAGCGATGTGAACGTGTCATTATTGGTGTATACTGTGAAAATTTATTACAAGGTCATTAGCCAGTTCGAGGGCAAAAAACTAACGCTGTCAACCGTCGAAGCACACACAAATCGAGGTAATTACGCATCACGGACTGAATGGAAAGGTGATCATTATGACATCTCTGCCGACCAATACAAGTACAAACGGCAGGCAACGGAGTCGCAAAACATTGATTTTTCCGTTTCCTCATTGTACTTTTACGAACCTACTGGACGCAGCAGGGTGTATGCCGAGTACTTTGGCGATTATTTTGCCTTTACTCAAAAAGCTCCCGGAACATACCGAGCTATGCTCAATGACCGGGAAGATGAGTACCTCTACCAGAATGGTCGATTGGTAAAGGTGATTAAACATAACTCAATAAAGAATTTTGTAGTGCGGCTGCTGGATTAGTGCAGCAAAGACAGAACAGGAAGAGGAGCGAGATGCCGCAGAGTATCGATTGCCGTTCAACGTGAACGGCCGAAAAGCGTACCAATCGTACCCACTGTTGTCAATGACGAAACTGATCCTGATGGTTACAGCCGGAATCGGCTGCTTAATCACCCTTGCCAGCCTGTCGGCCGTTGCCCAAACCAGCCATTTTCTAGCGCTCAATACGAGCAATCTGTCCTCTGAAGCTTCATTTTCTTCCAAAATCAACCTTGAGAAGGTTGTTAATTTTTGCGGAGAAAATCTGCCTACAAATCACCCGGCAATTTCTACGCACTGGACCCGAACCCTTATTCGGCAAGCCGCATTGGCCAGTAGCCTGACTTTGCTTAAACGTAGGGCTGCCGTCGTATTTCCGCTGATTGAACCAATCCTTAAACAGTATCGAATTCCGTCTGATTTTAAGTTTCTACCACTTCTTGAAAGCGCTGTAACAAACCGGGCTGTTTCACGGAAAGGCGCGGCTGGTTTCTGGCAGCTAATGCCTCAGACAGCACAGTCGTTGGGTTTGAGCGTATCGCGTCGCCATGATGAACGGTTTAACCTTCGCAAAGCAACTCATGCTGCCTGCCGCTATCTCAATGAATTGTACGATCAACTGGGCTCCTGGATGCTGGTAGCAACGGCATACAATGCCGGGCCGAATTATATCCAGCAATTGAGCCGTAAACATCCCGATGTTCATCCAATGGCATTGCCCTACCGGGCTGCCGAAACCAGAGCCTATCTATTTCAGACTGTGGCAATTAAAGAATTACTTACCCGGCCGGAAGCTTATCATGACCACTTAAGCAGTCATCATATTGCGGCTCTGAGTGATTCTGAAACGCCCGTTCCTTCCTCGGAGCGAGCGTCTATTCTGGCATCATTCGACATAGATGAAGCCACAATGTCGGCTGCTGTTGAAAGCCAGTCAGGAGAAACGGAACTGGCATTTATTGCTGATTCGACTACAACGGTCGTACTGTTAACCGAAGATGAGTCTTCTGTGGATGGAGTGGAATCGACAAATTCGGTAAGTAGTCCGATGGATGTCCCGCAGAAACTCAGTAGCGGCCAACCTGTTTCGTCCGAAGTAACGGTTCAGTCAGATCGACTGGTTACCAGGAGTTTAAGCGAGGGTTCTTTGACCGAAGGGCAGTTGTATATATTTCAGGTTGTGCAGCCTGTTACGATCAATGAACGGGCTTTTGCCGTTGGCGATGTAATTCATGCCCACGTCGAATTGGTCGATGCGGCATCGGGGCGAGTTTTTTTGCGTACAGACCGTCTTATAACTGCGCAGACCCAGGAAACAATCCCGTTAAAATTAGTCGCTACCGAGCAGCCAAAGCATCCGGGCGTTGCTGTTCCATCCCGGATTGATGGGTGGCGATTAACGTGGGAGCAACTTTAGTTTTTAATACAGTACAAACGGTAACGGGGTGATTGGACTTAGCTAAATCCAATCACCCCGTTACCGTTTGTACCAGTTTTTTTCAATGAACAACCTCGTGACTAGCCAGCACTTTAGGGCCTTGCCGGTTGATTTCTGAGACGTATGCTTCGCTCGTGATGCTCGCCGACAGGAAGGCCTGTTGCATGGCCGCGCCAACATGCTCGGCGGTCCGGGCATCGCGGCTAAGTGCAAACATCGATGGACCTGACCCCGAAATACTGCATCCCAACGCACCGTTTTCCAAAGCAGCCTGCTTCACTTCATTAAATTCCGGAATCAGGATAGAACGTACAGGTTCAATAATGACATCGACCAGCGAACGACTGATCAGCCCATAGTCGGGTGTCATCAGACCAGCAATCAGACCGGCCACGTTACCCATCTGTATGATTGTGTTCTTTAGCGAGACTTCATTTTTCAGAATGAACCTCGCATCTTTTGTATTAACTTCAATGTCAGGATGAACGATTGTACAGAATAACGTTGCCGGCGTTTCAATGCGAACGACATCAAGCGGTTGATAACTCCGAATAACGACAAAGCCGCCCAGTAAAGACGGCGCGACATTATCGGCATGGGCTGAACCACAGGCGATTCGCTCACCCTCCATAGCGAAGGGTAATAGTTTTATCGTTGGCAATGGCCGACCAAGCAATTCATTGATGGCATAAACACCAGCTACAGCGCTGGCTGCACTAGAGCCTAATCCACTGCCGAGCGGCATTTGTTTTCGCAGCACCACATCAACACCAACATCCGTTCGGTTAATGTGCTGAAGGTACGACTGAATGGCGATGCCAGCCGTATTACGGCCTGTCTCGCGAGGTAGTCGGCCTTCATCACCAATGATGTCGGTAATCCGAACCCCTGGTTCTGGGTTGGCAGTCAGGGTAATCTGGTCGCCGGGATTATCGACAGCAAAACCAAAAATATCAAAACCGCAAGCCACATTGGCTACGGTAGCAGGAGCAAATACTGTAATTGAATCCACGATGGAAGAGGGAGCAACGTCGCCACAAATTTAGCGTTTTAGGCCGGAAAATCAATTTCTCTGCTTCCTCGCCTAAAACAACGTAGCCAGACAACCTATTTTTTATCAAAGGTTTAGCGAGCCGAGTTATCGATCCGTTCGGGGTTTAAAGTTGCAGTACTTTGGTCAGCCAGGAATTTGAAGAAATATTACCCATGCATTAGTCGTTTAATACTATAGTTTTACTATGGATTTTAAGTCGTTATTCCGTTTTTTTTATACATGTGTGGGGGCAGTTGCCCTACATGCCTGCACGGGTATTGGTCCCGCTACAAATTTATTCCGCCCATCGTCTCCACATGACCAGTACGGCCAATCGCTGAAAGAAGCCAAACTCGAACAAACGGCATTGGGCGCTGATTGGGTTGCGGCTGGCGAACGGGCGTTACAGGATTCGCTTACGATCTCGATTCCGTATCGTGAACGGGGTTATTTTTCGGCTAATAAACCCACTGCAGTTGGTTACCGGATGAGTGCCCAGCGTGGTGATCGGTTTCTGGTACGTGTTGAAACGCAGGGCCAGAAAGATATGCAGGTATTTATTGATATTTTCGCGTTGGACGACCACAACCGGACCAGCCTGATAGCGGCCTCAAAAGCCGATACGAACGTGCTGGCCTGGGAACCCCGACGGACACAGAAATTTCTGATTCGTATCCAGTCTGAATTACTGAGAAGTGGTAGCTATACTATTTCTATTACACGGGAACCGGCACTTAGCTTTCCCGTTCAAGGCCGGGATAGTCGCCAGATCAGCAGCTTTTTTGGCGCATCACGCGATGCAGGGCGAAGGCGGCACGAAGGTGTCGACATATTCGCACCCCGAGGAACGCCTGCTGTTGCATCGGTTGATGGCATTATTACGAGTGTCAGTACAAACAGCTTAGGTGGAAATGTGGTGTTTCTGTCTGATAATCAACGTAACATTCGGTTGTATTATGCTCACCTGGATCGATGGAATGTCAATGCAGGCCAGCATGTAACCATAGGTGATACAATTGGGTTTGTTGGCAATACGGGTAACGCCCGTACAACGGGGCCTCATCTGCATTTTGGTATATACGGGTTTAGTGATGGAGCTACAGATCCCCTTCCGTTTATCCGACTCGGCCGTGGACCAGCTCGTCAGGCGCTGCTGACTGTATCTCGATTAGGTGATTCAATACGGGTTTCGTCAGCTCGTACCTTTGTTCGATCTGCGCCTTCCAGCGATGCCAGCATGGTCAATGAACTGAGCAAATCGACGGCGCTGATGATTATTGGCGGTACTGAAGCCTGGCTCCGTGTTGAACTCCCCAATGGACAAACCGGCTACGTGGCCAGTAATACAACTGAACCCATGCAACGTCCGCTTCGTCGCTGGGCTCTTACTGCACCATCTGATTTGCTGGATGCGGCCGACAGACGGGCAGCTGCCATGAAGACCTTACCAACCGGTTACTCTGTCGATGTACTGTCTACATTCGCTGGTTTTCAACTCGTTCGTGGTACCGATGGGCATACGGGCTGGTTAGCTCCTACAACTGCTCCGTAACTGCGGCATAAATTATTATTTAGAAGTGCTCTAAATTACGAGTTGCTTTGTATATTTGTGCATCATTTAGCGTGATCATGACGAGTAACCTACCGGCAACGTACCAGGTAATATTTAAAACAGATAAAGGGGTTGTTTATCAGTGCGATGCATCGAATCGGCTGATTCTTGAATTCTGGGACACCCACACAGCACTATCGGCGCGCGATTTTACCCATTTTCGGCGCATGGTCGAAACGGTCGACATTCGGCAGATGGCTCTGAGCACTGATGCTGCTTATGATCTCGAAATTTTGACGCCACCCCGCTCTGAGCGCTGCTATGTACTTACCCTCTGTGAGATTGTTCACCTGCGTGAATTGCTCAATGGAGCTAAACTTATGCTGGAGCTTAATGCCATGCTTCGTGAGTGTGGTTGTTCGTTAGCAGAATAACTATATATAGACTTCTTCTAAATTTTCTGATAATCAACCGGCTGTGTAACAATGGCCGGTTTTTTGTTGTTTTTTTGTTAATAAATTATCTCACCGCATACGGTAGCACACTATGAAAGACCTAGCAAGACTTCGTACGTCAATCAAGGAAAGCGTCGAATTAGCCCTAAACCAGCAGATACAAATGGAACTGATTTCTTCATCGAAATACCTGGCGATGGCGGGCTGGTGCGACCGTAACGGGCTGGACTATAGCGCAGGCTTCTTCTATAAACAGTCAGAAGAAGAGCGTAAGCATGGCATGAAGCTTTTTCATTATCTCTGCGATCAGGGAGCAACGGCTTATTCGCCTGAAATACCGGCAGTAAGTCAGGAGTTTGATTCGTTGCGTACAGTCTTCGAAGCAGCATTAGACCAGGAAATTGCAGTTACGGATTCAATCAATCGCATTATCGGTATCTGCCGTCGTGAAAACGATTATACTACTGAAGAACTCCTGAAGTGGTACGTGAAAGAGCAGATGGAAGAAGAGTATATCGCCCGTCGGTGCCTTGATCTTTTCGATCAGATTCCTGCTGATCAACTCTATTATCTGGATAAAAAAGTATCAAGCGTTACGTATCCCGATAACGTTTTTGAAGGGTAATTTTTTGCGAAAAAATAAAAGCGGCACTCTATCCGGGTGCCGCTTTTTTGTTAGAGGGAAGGTGAACTATAAATACTAAACAAAGGTCGATACAGTGAGAATGATTAGTTCAATACAGCACACTGTAGACCGGCTCGTGTCAGAAGCCGGATTATGTCGGACTCGGTGAGTGAGTTTGTTTCGATTCGCAGGACGCAGTCACAATCCTCAAGATCAATGCTCCAGCGACACACAGCATCGGCAGCTTGCCCCCGCAGTTTGCACAACTGGCAGGCCACCTGATGGACCCGTTGGTCGGTATTGATGTTGGTTCGAAAAACAAGTACGTTTAGCATACACCATACCGGGTTAATTCTGTGCGTTGCGGAGCATTTCGAACCAATGTAGCCGGGCTACAGCCTGGTTGAGCATCTTTCTTAGTTCAATCAGCTCATTTACCCGAAAACTGAAACTCAGGTAGCGGGAAGGTGTACTGAGATGAATGCGGTCTTCGTGCGGATGAGCATCGAAATAGGCCTTCGTATCAATGCTTCTTACATTCCATTCCAAAGCCAGAAAATCGTCGTAACAAAGCCATTGCGTGATGTTATTGAATTGTAAGGCGATATTATGCGTATCATCAGATGCCGTATGCCCATAGAGCACAATGCGTCCACTAGTAGATTCTGATAAAAGGTGACATTGACATATCATACGAGTTGAGATTTATAGAACGTTCTGTTTATATAGCTTCAACCGCAGCGATCTGGTGGGCAGTGGCTGGTTAAGGGCTAAACAGAACAGTGTTGTTCGAAGCATGATTTTATAACAAACCCAGATTATTGTCTGGATGGTTGAGGACGCCGTCGTTGACTGCACAAACCTATTCGTTGTTTATAATGATTCCAAATTATTTATCAGATTATTTGGAATCATTATAAACAACGAATAGGTTTACGACCTTAGCTTACTGATCACCTAAAGCAGCTTTTCTTATGCAAGTGGCCTTGTTTACTTCATTGGTATTGCTGGGGTTGAGTAATGTTGTAGCACAACCCCGCTCTGAAGATATTGCGGCTATTAAAGGCCAATGTGGCTGCCATGATGTAAGCTTTTTATACGCAGAGACCTTTGCCCCCGACAAGGCTTATTCTTTCAAAGATCGCTATGCGGCTAAAGGTGTTGAATGGGTATTTGTGGAAGAAGAATCCGGCCCGGCTGATCGACCTACGAAACTAGTGATTCAGCACCTATTGGTTATTGGTGATACACTGATCATTAAACACTGGCGGGAAGACTGGATCTATCAGAATACCAGTCTGCTTAAGTTTGATCAGAATGCGTCCTGGAAGCGGGCCGATATTACACCGGCGCAGGCAAAAGGGCAATGGACGCAGAAAGTATTCGAAGTAGACGATAGCCCGCGTTATGAAGGGTCAGCCACCTGGATTCATGCTGATGGTCGGCATTATTGGGAAAATACGGCTGATGCTCCGTTGCCGCGCCGGGAATACACCAAACGCACAGATTATAATGTCATGCGCCGGACGAATCACCATGAAATCCGGCCCGATGGCTATATTCATGAACAGGATAACGACAAGATTATTCGTTCGGAAGCGGGCGATCAACTAGTTGCTTCAGAAAAAGGCCTTAACACGTACCACCGGATCGACGAAAAAAAATGCCAGGCCGCCAAAGTCTGGTGGACTAAAAACAGGGCTTATTGGGCTGATGTCAGGGCTGTCTGGAATGAGGTATTAGCCAACCGAAATACGGTTGCTATCAAAGGACAGGTAAAAGGCAATGTGCTAAGCCGTGAGCTGGACGAATTGGGAAACGCGTATCAGAATCAACCTGTTGCATCAGAAGCGAACAAACAACTCATTCGTCAGACGATAGAAAAGTATTTCAAGTAACGGTGTCCCTTGATCTGCGTATAGAAATAAATACGTTAGCCGATGCACAGCTTATTTGCCCGGTGTATTCTGGCTAACAACTCGTATCGAATCACTGACAGTAGCCGCATTCCAGGACGTATCAACCGGAGCTTTGACCTCAAGGGTGTCACAGTCTTCAAGGCGTTGTTGTAAATTTTTAATCTGACCCTCCTGTTGGGTAAGGTTCCGTCGAAGGTCCTGCGTAGCATCCTCCAGCCGCTGATGCCTGTGATAAGCCACCGCGAGCAATGCTGCGATGCCTAATAGCAGAACAAATACTACGGTCAGGAGTGAATAAACGACTCCTCGGCTTGCAGCAGTCATGAGGTGTAGGCGGGGTACAGGGGAAAGCTGCAAATAAACAAAAAGCTACGACCATAAAAAAGCCTATAACTGGAATGAGTCATAGGCTTTTTTACTTAGGTAACAGAAACGCTTACCGTGCTGCGCCGTAGTCCTGACCGGCACTCTCCGGGAAGTTCTTCATAATACTAGTTACTGTTTCGCGGAAGGTCTGATCGCGGTCGCGTTCTTTATTCCGGTTATTGAGCTGACCGGTTGCCCAGCCCTGCCAGATGATATCGTTCGTTCGAGCATCCGCAACGTTAACTACAACACGGTTTTCTTCATATTGCCGTGAGTAAACGTTATTACCCATACCGCCATACCACCACGAATAGGGCGAGTACATGTTATTCGACTGGATCTGTTGACGATCACGCGAGTCCGTAAAGAAACGGACAATGAGGTCGGCTTCGCCCTGGGTTACTGGTTTATAGCCACGAGCTTTAAGTGACTGATCCAGTGCATCAGCAATCCTGCGTTGATTCAGGTTACTGCCTACAATTGGATCGGCGTTACGCTGACGGTCGGCTTCAATGCGGTAAGTTGCAAATTGCCGAACGTTCACTTTAGGGTCATAGTCATACTTAACCGTAATGGCCGGAGCGCAGGACGCCAGCGTACCGGCGATAAAAAGACTGCTGATTATGCCTTTGAGTTTCATTTGGTTTGAATCGTTATGTGCTGTCAAATCGATTAGTTAACGCTGAGAAATCCGTCGTTCGTATATGACAATTGAATAACTAAATAAAGAAACAATTCGTTCCGATTTCTGAACGTAAAGTAAGAGAGTGAAATGGTTGTAAACAACTGGTAATCAGTAATTAATTATATTTTAATTGGCAGGCAATATTGGCGTGCCCAATCCGATATTCTGTTCGTCGCCAGAACGGTTTACTCTCGGATTTAGTATAAAAAAAACACGGCCGAATCAGCCGTGTTTTTCCATAATCCAGAAAAAAGTTTTTAAGCGCTGGCCAGAGCCTCGGCACCACCCACGATTTCGAGAATCTCGGTTGTGATGGCTGCCTGACGAGTCCGGTTATAAACCAGTCGGAGCTCTTTCAGAAGCTCTCCTGCGTTTTCAGTTGCTTTATCCATAGCTGTCATCCTTGCCCCATGTTCCGATGCATTAGAATCCAGCACAGCTTTGTATAATTGAATCTTCAGCGTTTTCGGAATCAGCTCAGTAATGATCTCTTTTTCCGATGGCTCGAAGATGTAATTAATGGCCGGAGCGTTCGAACCTGCCGGAGCTTCTGTTGCCACAATCGGCAGCATTTGCTCTGTCCGCACGATTTGCATGGCCGCATTTTTGAACTCGTTGTAAATGACTTCAACAACGTCGTATCTACCATTGGCGAAGCCGTTCATGGCTTCTTCTGCGGCAGTCCGTACAGTAGCGAAACTCAAAGAGCCGAATGCATCTACGTGTGACGTATTTACTTTAAAGCCCCGGCGCTGGAAGGCTTCTGCCCCCTTTTTGCCAATGGCCATAATTTCGACGTTACCCGAACGAGCCTGCGACGCATATTTTTCATCAATTACAGTCAGTGCGGCTTTGACAACGTTTGTATTGAACGCCCCGCACAATCCGCGATCCGACGTGATAACGATCAGGAGTGCCCGCTCAACAGGGCGTGCCTGTTTGTAGGGGCTTTCTGACGCGGTTTCTGCACCCGCCGATACTGTGCCAAGCATCTGACTCAGTTTCTTCGCGTAGGGGCGGAGTTGCGTAATGTTATCCTGTGCCCGACGTAACTTGGCAGCCGCTACCATTTTCATGGCTTTGGTTATCTGCTGCGTTGAATTGATCGATGTTATCCGGGCGCGTACTTCTTTTAGTGATGCCATAGCTAGTTTTCAGTTTTCGGTTCTCAGTTTTCGGTTGCTGTCGCCAGAATGAACCTATGCGGTCAGCAAACCGAAAACTGAAAACTGAAAACCAGTTTAGTATTGTGCCGACAGATCAGCAGCTACTTTCTTGAGCGCAGCCGTTGCTTCATCGGTAAGCTTACCCGCCCGGAGGTCATTAAGAACCGCCGGATACTGGGCGTTCAATACCATGGCGAACTCACTTTCAAATGCTTTCACTTTATTGACGGGAACCCGGTCGAGCAACCCATTCGTAGAGGCATAAATGATCGCTACCTGCTGTTCTACCTGAACCGGCGAATACTGAGGTTGTTTCAGTATTTCCTGATTCCGGCGACCCCGTTCGATGGTCAGCTTCGTCGACGCATCAAGGTCTGAACCAAACTTGGCAAAGGCCTCCAGCTCACGGAACTGGGCCTGATCAAGTTTCAGTGTACCGGCCACTTTCTTCATCGATTTGATCTGGGCGTTACCACCTACACGTGATACCGAGATACCTACGTTGATGGCTGGCCGGATTCCTGAGTTGAACAGGTTCGACTCCAGGAAGATCTGCCCGTCTGTAATCGAAATTACGTTGGTTGGAATATAAGCCGATACGTCACCAGCCTGCGTTTCGATGATCGGAAGAGCCGTTAATGAACCACCACCTTTTACTTTATCCTTCAGGGAAGGAGGCAGATCGTTCATGTTTTTAGCGATCTCATCGTTCGAATTGATCTTGGCGGCCCGCTCCAGTAAACGGCTGTGCAGGTAAAACACGTCACCTGGATAAGCCTCACGGCCTGGTGGGCGACGCAGTAGGAGTGATACTTCGCGGTAAGCAACAGCCTGTTTCGACAGATCGTCATAAACAACCAGAGCGGGGCGGCCTGTGTCGCGGAAGTACTCACCGATGGCGGCACCCGTAAACGGCGCAAAGAACTGCATTGGTGAAGGATCCGACGCGTTGGCTGACACGATAACCGTGTAATCCATAGCTCCTGCCTTACGCAGTGTTTGCTCTACCTGCTTTACGGTTGATGCTTTCTGACCGCAGGCAACGTAGATACAGAATACAGGCTGGCCTTTATCGTAGAATTCTTTCTGGTTGATGATCGTATCGATGGCCACGGCAGTTTTACCTGTCTGACGGTCACCGATGATCAATTCGCGCTGACCCCGGCCGATGGGAATCATGGCATCGATCGCTTTGATCCCTGTTTGCAGCGGCTCATTTACGGGCTGACGGAAAATAACACCCGGCGCTTTCCGTTCTAGAGGCATGGGAAACAGGTCGCCCTGAACAGGACCCATACCGTCAATTGGATGGCCAAGCGTGTTTACAACCCGACCGAGGATGCCGTCGCCAACGTTTACATAAGCGATTTGATCGGTGCGTTTAACGGTATCGCCTTCTTTAACGTCCGAATAATCGCCGAGCAATACAGCTCCAACGTTATCTTCTTCGAGGTTCAGCGCCATAGCCTGAAGCCCGTTGTTGAACGACAGTAGTTCACCGGCCTGCACCTTCGAGAGGCCGTAGATACGCGCTACGCCGTCGCCGATTTGCAGCACCGTACCGACTTCTTCGAGTTCAGCCTCGGTTTGTGTACCGGCTAACTGCTGGCGCAGAATGGCTGATATCTCGTCGGGTCTTACGGATTCCATATAAGTAGGATGAAATTTAGAGATTGATTTTCGGCCGCAAAGGTACGATTAAAATTTGATAAAAATGCGATGATTTTTATAATCAATGGCTGAATGTTAGACTTTTCCGATAAATCGGTATATAATGTCTAAACCATTGAGCGAACAATTAAACCGTTTGTCCAAATTTGGAGTATTTTAAGAAAGTAAGATTAGCAAAAGCAGACAGTTTGCGCTACTTTTATTGGCTATACAGAATAGTCTTTTTAGGGTAAAATACAGTACCTTGCGCGTTAAGGATCAGGGTTAAATTTTAGTGAAAGTGTTGTTCTCCAAACTTTTCTGCTATCTGTTCACGTTTTATCAATAAATCAGTTTAGTGCATATCACTCCGTTTTTAGTTCGCATGAAGTTCAACCAATGGATGCTGGCCAGTGTTGCGTCAGCTGTTTTTGTCGCCGGTGCTGCGACTGCCCAAGTTAAAAAGCCAGCTGTTAAAAAGCCCGTTGCGGCTAAGCCCGCTTCTGCCGCTAAACCAGCCACAACTGGGGCGTTAGTATCATCTCAGGATTCAATTAGCTATAGTATTGGCCTTTTTATGGCGCAAAATCTGAAACAGCAAGGCATGACCGACCTGAATAGCGCATTACTTACACAAGGTCTTGAAGATGCATTACAAGGGCAAAAGACTAAATTGTCTCAGGAACAGGCAGGTCAGCTACTGAATGCATATGCCCAAAAACAGATGGCCGTTCGGAATGCCGAAAGCCTGAAAGTCTCTTCTGAAAATAAAAAGATTGGTACCGCTTTTCTAACCGAGAATAAAGCGAAGGCAGGTGTAGTGACAACAGCCAGTGGATTACAGTATTCTGTTGAAAAAGAAGGAACCGGTGCTAAACCAACAGCCACGGATCGGGTTAAAGTACATTATACGGGTCGATTGCTGGACGGAAAAGTATTCGATAGCTCCGTTGAACGTGGTCAGCCCGCCGAATTTGGTGTGAACGAGGTCATTAAAGGATGGACAGAAGCGCTCCAGTTGATGCCGGTTGGTTCTAAATGGAAACTGTACATTCCTTCAGATCTTGCTTATGGCGATCGGGGAGCTGGTGCTGATATCAAACCAGGCTCAACACTGGTATTTGATGTCGAATTGCTTGATATTGTTAAACAATAAGTGAATGGTGAATAAACGAATGAGTGAATTCGTAAGGAATACAGAATTAATTCACTCATTCGCTCATTTATACATTCGCAATTAACTTGGGTAATGTAGATGAAGAAGTATCTGGTGACCCTATTGCCCGTGCTGATGCTAAGCTTTCAGCCGGATTCGCCTTCAGGAGCTTCCACTCCGGGCGGTGCACCCCTTCAGGGGGCGCTAACGTCGTCTCCAACAGACGACCTGAAACCATCAATCTCGCAGGAGAAAGTAGAAACGCTGGTAGCTAAACTACTAACAACCTACCATTACCGCAAGGTACGGCTGAATGACTCACTGTCATCCGTCGTATGGGATAATTACTTGAAAGAGGTCGATAACAGCAAAACATACCTGCTGGCGTCTGATGTGGCCGCTTTCGAGAAATATCGTTACCAGATTGACGATGCACTCGTTAATGGTGATCTTACGGCGGCCTATGATCTCTACAATGTATTCCGGAAACGTTACCAGGAGCGTAGCGATTTTATCAAGGACCAGCTTAAAAAACCATTCTCATTTACTGCCGACGAAACGTTCAATACCGATCGCGAAAAAGCCGCCTGGCCTAAAACGGTAGATGAACAAAATGAACTCTGGCGTAAGATTCTGAAAAATCAGGAGCTGGAGCTTCGTCTGGGTAGCCGTAAGGATAGTGCCGTAACGGCCTTGATGACGCAACGCTACTCGAACCTCGACAAAGCAATTAACCGCATTAAGAGCGCCGACGTGTTTCAAATGTACATGAACTCGTTTGCGGAGGCTCTTGACCCACATACAAATTACCTGTCGCCTACCAACGCCGATCGTTTCAATCAGGAAATGAGCCAGTCGCTGGAAGGTATCGGAGCTATGCTTCGCGAAGATGGCGATTATATTCGCATCACCGATGTTCTGCCCGGTGGACCGGCTTTCAAGAGCAAACTGCTCAATAAAGACGATAAGATCGCTGGTGTAGCACAGGGCGATAACGGACCAATGGTCAACACCATGAACTGGCAGGTCGATGATGTGGTCAAACTCATTAAGGGGCCTAAAGGTACGGTTGTACGATTGCAGGTTATTTCGCCTAATGCGTTGGCAGGTGCTCCCCCCAAAGAGATTCGGCTGGTACGCGAGAAAATCAAACTGGAAGAGCAGCGCGCCAAGAAAGAAGTCATTGAAGTATCCGACAATGGTCGGCCTTTCAAGATCGGCGTTATCAACATTCCGATGTTCTATCGTGATTTTGAGGGAGCCCGGAAGCGCGAAGAAGGTTTTAGCAGCACAACGAGTGATGTTAAAAAGTTTGTAGAGGAATTGAAAGGCGAAAAAGTTGACGGTATTGTCATCGACCTGCGCGACAACGGAGGTGGTTCTCTGACCGAAGCCATTAACCTGACCGGATTATTCATTCCGAAAGGCCCCGTGGTACAGGTTCGTGAGTCAACAGGCGAAACGGAGGTATATACAGACCCTGATCCATCAGTAACCTACGATGGACCAATGGCCGTGCTTGTAAACCGCTTCAGCGCTTCGGCTTCGGAGATTTTTGCTGCGGCTATTCAGGATTATAAGCGTGGTATTATTGTTGGTGGACAGACTTTTGGCAAAGGAACCGTTCAGACGCTGATCGACCTGAATCAATGGTTGCCCAAAGAACCGGAGAAGGTTGGTCAGGTAAAGATGACGATTCAGAAGTTCTATCGCATCAATGGCAGCAGCACGCAGCATAAAGGTGTTACGCCGGATATTGAACTCCCATCCGCTTTCTCGGCTGAAGAGTACGGCGAAAGCTCGCAGCCAAGTGCGCTACCCTGGGACCAGATTAACTCAACTCGCTATGAGCAATCGCATGGCCTTGACGATAAAATTTTAACCCGTCTACGGGATCGTTTCGATCAACGTCTTAAATCGGATCCAGAATTGAAGCAATTGGCCCAGGATCTGGCTGATTTCAAAAAAGCAAAAGAGAATACGGTTGTATCGTTGCAGGAAGCTAAGCGCCGGAAAGAACGGGATGAGGCTGAACGCAAGCGGGCTGCGGCTAATAAAGTTTCGCAGGTAACGGCTCCGGTTGACGAAACCGGATCACCTACTGCACCAAAGAAGAAAAAAGATCTGTATCTGACTGAGGCAGGTTTGGTGCTGGCCGATTACATTCTGGCAGTTAATAAATAACTCGGGTACGATTACCGGAACACTAAACAAAAACCCTGCATAGCATCCAGTTATGCAGGGTTTTTGTTTAGTGCTGTAGAACCAAAAATCAAATGTGGTATTTCCTGATCAAGCAAGCGGATCTTGAACCGAGACAGTATCGGGCTTTGCTGAAAAAAGCCTCACTGACCGAAGTAGAGCTCTTTAATGAACCTTATGAGAACTGGTATATATTTTCGGTCGAAAAGGGATCTTACCCTGCTTTTATGAATTATCTTGACCTGGAAGGTATTAGCTATGACCTAAACGCTGACCGCCCTACCAGAGACGAAATGCTGGCAGGCATGCGATAAGGGACGCTGGAAGTCTGAAAATCAACCATTAATTGCCAGATTACAGCATTTATTTTTTCCAGGTCAGCGCGTTAATATTAGCGCCTATTTTCTTTCCCTCGACCAATCCTGTTTCGTTATCCTGGCGGGTATGAATATTTCCATAGAAGCGCGAATCCGCCGATTCCTGAGCTGATTCAACAAAGGATTTAAAGGAGCGAGGCTTAAATTCAACATTTCGGCTTACGTCTTTTCCACGACCCACGTGTGAGTCGTCAGTAAAAGCGAAGTTATCGCCATATAGATCAGTCAGAACCGTAGCTGCCGAAGACGATTGAGTCGCATGACCTGACGGGTATCCAGGAAATGGCGGGGCAGGCCAGAACGGAATCCATTTTGGGTCAATCGCCAGTCGGACGTAGGTATATGGACGGAGATTGTTATATACGAATTTACACCGCCAGCACAGAACAAAAGCATCAGATACGGCAATACCTGTTCTGGCGAAGGTTTCGGCGGCTTTCGCCAGATTTGCTTTCGCTGTTTTCACCGCAATGGTAGCGATACTGTATGAATGACCCGGAGGAGTGAAGGTATCGGTGGGGTTGTCGGCCCACCAAACTGCAATTTCTTTTTCTGTCTGGGTTAAATTCTTCGATTTCGCATAAACATCGAGATACTGTGCGAAGATTGGCGACTTAACATCAGTAGAATACGGCAACGGTTTGGGCATTGGCAACTCATTGTTTGCTTTCACAAATGTCCGGTTTTGTCCCCAATAGGGTTGCATAGGAATTTTCAGCCCATTTTCGGTTGGTTGCCAGAGTCCAGGACCAGTAGGAACCACAAAACTAGCCGGGAAATTACGACTGTAACCTTCATGGCCTCCGTCGGTTTTTGACCACTCAAAGAGTGCATCAGCTATCTTTTGTCCAAACGCGATCGAACGTTGATTGACGGGCTCATCCAACTCTTTAAATTGAGCGTTCAAGGATTTCTCCAGAGAATCAATTAGTGCTTTATTTGCGGCCGACGTAGTGACGTATAAATTACGAATGATGCTCGCTTGTGCCGCGTTGGCACTTAATGCCCAATTGTAAGTCTGATTTGCCTCGGGTAAGGGCAATGTTGTTAAACCCTGAAGCTGCCCAACCAATGATTTATGGTCGATTATACCCGGAGCAATGGATTCATACATGGCTATACCCGCATAGCCATACGCCCGTGATGCAACTGGGGGGGGAAAACCGGCCGTTGATTTTGTTAATTTCAGCTGGAGGCTTGCCCACTGAATGGCTACATCAGCACTATATTGATCTGCTGTTTTGCCGGTTGGCGATCCAGTACCCGGTTGAGTTGGATCAACTGGTTGAACACGACAGGAGTGAATAAATACGAGCATAAATGCTAGTGCCCATATGCCGTGTCGTTTATAGATTTTACTTAATGACGGTGGTAAATAATCGTTCATACGCTACAAGTTGAAGTATTGATCAGTAACCACGTAAGCGTCGGATTACTTGAATATAGCTCCATTGTGCAATAATGTTGCCAGACAGTAGGGTAACATTATTGTTTTTATGACAGCAAAATTCCGAATGGGTCAACTTTCGGCGTAAATTTGATTTCTCATTCTCACTGGCTTCTCCGCTTTGCATGCGAATTCCCGAAGAAACTGTTGACCGAATCCGACAGGCTACTGATATTCTGGAAGTAATCAATGATTTTGTCTCGCTCAAGAAACGAGGCAGTAATTACATTGCGTGCTGTCCATTTCATAATGAGAAAACACCTTCGTTTAACGTTAATCCAACGCGTCAGATTTATAAGTGTTTTGGTTGTGGTAAGGCTGGTGATTCGGTGAAATTCGTAATGGATATCGAAAACATCGGTTATGGCGAAGCACTGCGTTATCTGGCAAAGAAGTATGGCATAGAGATTGAAGAGCAGGAGCAGACACCCGAAGACCTCCTGCGCCAGAATGAGCGTGAGAGTCTGCTTATTGTTCTGAATTTTGCTAAAACATTTTTTCAGGAAGCGCTACAAAAATCAGATGAGGGTAGAGGCATTGGCTTGAGTTATTTTAGGGAACGGGGTTTTACCAATCCAACCATCGATGCATTTGAACTTGGCTACAGCTTCGACCAATGGGACGCTCTGATGCAGGAAGGATTGCGCAAAGGCTATAACCGCGATCTTCTTGAGAAAGCCGGACTAATCCTTGTCAAAGAGGGGGCCGATGGCCGGAGCCCAAAAACATTTGACCGGTTTCGGGGACGTGTCATGTTCCCGATTCATAATGTTTCCGGTCGTGTCATTGCCTTTGGCGCACGTATTCTCAAAATAGACAAGAGCCAGCCCAAGTATCTAAATTCACCCGAAACGACAGTTTATCATAAAAGCCAGGTACTCTATGGAATTTATCAGGCTAAACAGACTGTTAGACAGGAAGATGTTTGTTATTTAACCGAAGGGTATACCGACGTAATCTCACTTCATCAGGCGGGAATAAAGAATGTAGTTGCCTCGTCGGGAACCTCACTTACCACCGAGCAAATCAGGCTTATTGCGCGTTTTACACCCAATATTACCATCTTATACGATGGTGATGCTGCCGGTATAAAAGCGGCCTTACGTGGGCTTGATATGGTGCTTGAGGAGGGATTAAACCTGAAACTGCTCCTCTTGCCCAACGGTGAAGACCCAGACAGCTACGTTCATAAAGTTGGTGCCGAAGAGTTTAAAGCCTATATAAAGGCGAATTCGAAGGATTTCATTGATTTCAAAGCTGGGCAATGGCTTACAGAAGCTGGTAATGACCCGAATAAACGTGCAGAAGGAATCTCCGATGTATGTGCCAGTATCACTAAAATACCTGATCCCCTAAAGCGACAGACACTCTCGCAACGGGTTGCTCAGGTTTTCCATGTGAGTGAACAGTCGGTTATTTCTGAGATTAATCGCCTGCTTAGGAAACAACAGGAACAGAATCAGAAGGATTTTGATCGCCAGTCACGTCAACAGACCACCGTACAGAATGAACCATCGGTTGATGAACTGAATGCGTTATTTGCTGATGCAGGCATTAATGGTGTTGAACCAGCTATTTCTAACAGAACGCCTGTTAATGCGCCTGGTGAGCGTATAAAAGCCGTACGGACCCCTTTATCGTATCAGGAAGAAGAGTGTATTCGACTTTTGATTAATTATGGTGCTCGTGAGCTCGAACCTGGTATTACACTTTGTCAATATATCTTAAGCGAGCTTCATGAAATTGAATTTCAGACACAGCCTTATGATTTAATCCTAAGTCTGTTCCGTGAAGCTTACCATCGGGGTGATATTCTAACGGCTGGTGATTTTCTTAATCGTCGGTCTCCCAGCGAAGTAGACATTCAAAATCAGGCAATTCATCTGACAACACCTCGCTATGAAATCAGCGAAGGTTGGCTAAAGCACGAAATATACGTGCCCTCAGAAGAAGAAATTGGTATTCTGGCTGACTCAGCCTACAGAAATATTTTACGCATTAAAAAGATGCTGGCTGAACAACGCATGACTACGTTGCAACAGGAACTTCGCGATGCTAAAGGGAAAACGCCTGAAGAAGCAGACCAGCTTCTTACAGAGTTCATGCATTTTAAACGGATTGATGTAGAGATATCACGCTTATTGGGCACTGTAATATCGGGATGATGTAGGTATATCCTGCAAAAAAGCTGCAGAATATGCATCTGGCAATTGATCGGGTTTTAATTCTGTCAATTACCTGTTTTGCCGGGTGGCGTAGTAATTTTTTACTATAAGTACTCATAAAAAAAGCTTCCTGACTAGTCAGGAAGCTTACCTTTATCAAGCGGGAGAGGTGAACACTATGCAAGAGCTACTGTTTTGACTGATGGAGTCAATTCAGCATCGATTTCTCGGTTCAGTTCAGCTAGCAGACGAGCGTGCGAGTGAAGTTGACCTGGTTTAGAAGGTTGCGATGAGCGGCCGTTTTTCTGGCCAGTCATATCCAACATCAAAGTCATCAATACATCACTCATGTGATGACGTAATGTGATCAGTTTACGCAATCGTGGCCGGTTCGTAGTTGCCTGCCGACGACCAGCAGACTGGAGCGAGTTGATGACCTCAGTGAGTTTGGCGTAGCGACGATGAAACTGTTCAGTCGCTTCTACCCATTCCATAATTATGTTTTGTATCTCGGTCGAGGACGCTTCGTAAGCTGACGACACTGTTTCTTCCTGGATCATCATACACTAGTTTCTGAATAGACAGATATTTGGCTGATGATCAAAAGTAGTACGGTACTATAAGGTAAAACAAGTCGTTTTGCGTGAAATCACCATTTCTCCGGACGAAATCACCCATATAATATCACCCATTTCGTTGATTTCATCCGGAGAAATGGTGATTTCAGTAAGTTGCTATTGCTTATAGAGTGATTTGGATAGTAGATTCAACCACTCGTTACATCTTATAGATATGAATCAGCCAACGATAGGTCAGGAGGCCACAAAGAATTTCGCACTACGTCGACGGGATTTCTCGATTCTTGTGGCGCAGTCTGAAGTGTTCAACTGCGAAGTGTTAAGCCAGTTATTAAAGGAACAAGGCTACAATGTTGTTGGGCGCGCCGTTGAGATGGAGGACACTCTTCAGCAAATTCGTGTCAAGCGTCCGCAGTGTGTAATTCTGGAGTCAGAAATATCGGGCCAGCGAACCTTTGATATAGTACAGGAGATGCAGGAGGCTAATTATCAGACCAAGTTTATTCTCTATACCAGCAAACCGGATTTACGTATGATTGCCAAAGCTATGCAAATGGGCTTTTTTGGCTTTTTATACGCTAGTGATGGTTTAGATGAACTTTATCGCTGTTTCCAGACCGTAAGCTCGGGAGGCTGTTACTATAGTAATGGCTTCATGAATCTGCTTAAGAACTTCGGCGTTGAAGTTATATCAGATACAACCCGAAATGAATTGAGCAGACTGAGCGACCGTGAACGGGAAGTATTGCGTATGATTGCTAATGGCTTGACTGCTAATGAAATAGCTGACCAGCTAGGGATTAGTTACCGAACAGCCGTAAACCATAAAGCACATATTGCAAAAAAACTGGAGCTGAGCAGTTGCCGCCAGTTACCTCGTTATGGTATTTCGGTAAAGAGTTACTTATGAGAAAGGACTACTAAGAAGCCAAAATGAAGGAATCGGTGGAGCTGTCGGCGTAGGGACGCTGATTGTTACCATTTCCCTGTAACCATTCACGAAATTCCTGCATACGAGCACGAGGAACGACTATTTCGTGTCGATCAGGTGTATTCAAACGAACAATGTATTTACCATTTTCCCAATAAGCATAGTTGAGAACCGATTGCCGGTTCACAATGTAATCCCGTTTTATACGGAAAAAACGGCTTGGGTCTAACTCAGTCTCTAACTCATTTAGGGTTTTTCCAACTAAATATTGGCCCTTTTCGAGTTGAGCATAATAATAACGATCTTCAATGGTGAAAAAGTAAACATCTTCAACGGGAAAATCAAGTTCACCGTGCTGATTTTTTCCTTTTAGGTGTGATAAATAGTTATTCGGAGACGGATTTACAGCCGTTGTTTGCGCTGCTAAAGCTGCCTGTGCAGCCTGGACAGCTAATTGAGCCTTATTTTCGGCAGCTTCCTGAGCTTCCTGTCGCTGTTTAAAATAATCAGAGATCAGGGAGACATTGAGCGTTGTATAGCCAATTAAAAATATAGGGATCAAATAACGGAAATAAATGGCCATCGTAAATGTGCCCCCCAAATAACTATGCCAATAATTGGAAAAAGTATAGTTCGGAAAGGCTTCTAAGAAAAAACGGGCCGTTTGCGTGGCTGGGTTAAACAGAAAGTAGGATAACAGTATGGTTGGAAGAAAAGTCAGTTCATACCGGCTTATATCTTTTAACGTCAATCCAACCGAGCTTAGCTTAAGTCGAATGTGTTGTTGATCGAGTAAAGTTGTCAGAATAACAACTGTACAGATCTCAGGTAAGAAGAGATTCTTGAAAAGAGCACTTACATAGGGGAAAAAACCGCCCGCACGGGCAACAAGGGCCAGCTTTGGATTATAAGCAATAGTCCACGATAGTCCTTCTATGATCAAAACCACACACAGCAGAAGCCCAATACTATAAATGGGTTTTCTCAGAAGTATCCTGGTGAGGTATATCACTTTCATGCGTCCCTTAGCAAAAATCCGGACTAAAATAGTGGTAATAATTGACTAATCCAATATGGCAGAATGAGAATTTTCTGCGATTGATGACCCTGCCTGGCTGATCTAATTTTGTATCAGTCAAACGGCGCAAACAAACCAGCGCTAATCAGGCAACTAACATTCAATCGAAAAACAGAAAAATCATGAAAAAGCAATTCGCCATCAAAGCAGTTCAGGTCTCTAAAGCTATCACTTTGTCTGCCGCTAAAAAAGAGTCTTCCAAATTACTGTGGCTGTTTGAAGACAGCGTGTGCTGCGGAAGTTTTACGCCAACATTTCAGGGACTTACCCCTAAAACATCATTCTCTCTTTAATTTTATCAGTATAAGACTATGCCGTCTTCACTGCGTCTTTACAAACAAGAACTTACCCGTTGTCGTGATCACTTCCGGCAGCTTAACCTACAAAAGGAAAGAGGGTATCTGATGAAACTCACCACGTTCTCGGCGAACGTTGAAAACATCATGCCATCTATATCCCGTAGCGAACATGAAACACTGTTTCAGGAGTTATTGTTACAGCAGATCTTTACTAACTTCGATCAGAAGTGCCTAACGGCAGGTGATCTTGTGAAGACGCGAGGAGCGCAGGAATATCTTGCCAAACAAGACGGCCCCAGGATTTACTGTACCTATCACCTTGGCTCATATCGGCTCCTGACAAGTGTATTGTTTCGCCGGGGAGTAGATTGTATATTGCTGGTCGGTAACAATATGAACCGCACTCAGGGTGATGATATGACTGAACATATCGAGGCTCTGCGAGAGAAACATGGTTTGACAAATGTCTTCCGTGTTGTTGAAGCGGGGCATCCATCGGCGGGATTAACGGTTCTACGTGAGCTGAAAGCCGGTCGATCACTAATTGTCTTTGTAGATGGCAGTCCAGAAACGGCTCCTGAGCCTGGCGAGGAGGATAAATTCCTATCAGTTCCGCTAGGGAGCCGTCGCGTCCTGACCAGAAAAGGCGTAGGCTACCTGTCACATGCCACTGGAGCGCCAATAATACCGGTTGTCAGTTATCGACAGCCTGATCTGACAAACGTTCTTCATTGTCTCGATCCGATTCGACCTATTCGGAATAGTGATCGGGATATGTATTGCCGTGAGGCAATGACGCAACTTTATAAGGCTTTTTGGCCTTATCTGAAGCGATACCCGGCTCAATGGGAGGGATGGACATTCATCCATTTGTTTTTAGAGCCGGAGCTAGCAAAAAATACACGGTTTAGTGGTTGGCCAACGCGACCGACCTTTAATCAGGACCGCTATTCACTTTGCGATCTGGAACAGGCACCGATTCTTTTTGATCGGCGACTCTATCAGACCTATGAAATTACGGAAGACCTGCGTGATCTGCTTCTAAACATCAATTCAGTTGATTCGGTAGAAGGACTCGTCGGAAAAGAGATGTTCGGCGAGTTAATGGAAATGGAGGTTCTCCGCTAAGACACTTCCTGCATAATTGAAAACGGGCTCAATCCATTCAATGGATTGAGCCCGTTGATTTATAGGGGTTTATAGCTGTTCTTTTAGAGCATTACTAGAAGAAACTAAGCACCACTACCTGTTTCAATCTCTTCACCAGATTTATTGAAGAATTTGAAATTCACAATACCTAATGAACTGTCTTTAACGAGTTTAATCCATGATTTATACTTGATATACCATTGGATTTGTTTGGAGTATAATCCCTTGGTATAATAGGCATATAAAAATGGGTGCATTGCAATTGAAATACCCCGCTCGTTCTGTTTTGTTAAAATGTAATCGAGATTGTTTTCGATAACATCAGTAACCAGAACACTAGCCTGAATGGTGCCAGTACCACCGCATGTTGGGCAAACCTCGCGCGTAACAATGTTCATTTCGGGCCGTACACGCTGACGTGTAATTTGCATTAGCCCAAATTTAGTCAGGGGTAAAATTGTAAACTTCGAGCGGTCTGTTTTCATCTCATCGCGCATGATGTCCTGCAGAAGCTTTTTGTTTTCTGCTTTCTTCATGTCAATAAAATCAACGACGATAATGCCGCCCATATCACGCAGACGAAGTTGCCGGGCTATTTCTTTGGCAGCCTCACGATTGACGCTGATGGCTGTAGCTTCCTGATCTTCTTCTGAATTCGACTTGTTGCCGCTATTGACATCAATTACGTGTAAGGCTTCAGTATGCTCAATAATTAGATAACCGCCACCCGGTAAACTCACCGAGCGACCAAATAGAGATTTTAATTGTTTTTCTAATCCTAAGGCTTCAAAAACCTTTGCCTTACCATTATGAAGTTTAACAATTTTCTCCTTATCGGGAGCAATGGTATGAATGTATTCCCGAATCTCGTCGAACGACTCGCGGGTATCTACTGTGATGCTCTCAAATGTTTCATTGAGCATGTCCCGTAGAATAGAGGAAGCCCGATTCATTTCACCCAATACTCGATCTCTGGGTTTGGCATCGGCTAACGTCTTAACAGCCTGCTCCCACTTGGCGAGTGAGTGCTGAAGGTCGCGGTCAAGTTCTTCAACATCTTTGTCCTGTGCAACAGTTCGCACAATAACCCCAAAATTCTGAGGCTTTAATGACGACATAAGCCGTAGCAAGCGCGACCGCTCGGCTCGGTCCGTAATCTTCTTTGATAAATTAACGCCGTCTGAAAACGGCACGAGGACCAGATAACGGCCCGCAATGGAAATGTCGCAGGAAAGGCGTGGACCTTTGGTTGAGATGGGTTCTTTAACCACCTGGACCAGGATGGGCGCGTTTTTCGTCAGTACCTTATCGATTTTCCCAATTTTTTCGATGACCGGCTCCAGCTGTGTGCTGTTGAGCCGACCGGTGGTGACGCGCTTGGCGATTACGTCTTTAACAAACTTATTGAGCGAATTGATATTCGGCCCTAAGTCCTGATAGTGCAAAAAACCATCTTTTTCATGGCCTACATCCACAAAAGCTGCATTGAGGCCCGATGAAAGTTTTTTGACTGTTCCTAAATAAAGATCGCCAACGGTAAAGCTGCTGTCTAACTCTTCTTCGTGATATTCCAGCAATCTCTTGTTTTGCAAGAGCGCAATCCGATCACCTTTCTGAGTCGAACTGATAACTAATTCATTACTCACAAGATGAATGAACGGTTAAGAATGGCTATATAAAAAAAAAGAAGCCACGCTCGGGCTTTACAGACCGGCACGAGGCTTCCAAAATGAGTAGGCAGTAGGCAAGTTTACAATAGGCAGCTATCGGCAAAATATCGACTGTAAACTGCCGACTAACTTACTACTTTTTCTTGTGCCGGTTTTTTCTGAGCCGTTTCTTCCGCTTGTGAGTGGCAATCTTGTGCCGTTTCCGTTTTTTACCGCAAGGCATAGTGCGAATGCTGTTTAATGGTTGAAAATACATGCCGACTTACCACTCGGTAAGTCCTGAAAAGTTGTATAGTTTTAAAGTTGAATAACAATAGAGCGTTGACTTACTCATCAACCAGGCGGCTCTATAGTTTTTCAACTGTATAACTCACTTACTTTAACCGCTCTTCGTATTCCTGAACAGCGGCCAGAACCTGTGGATCTTTCTCCTGCTTTTTTACCTGAGCCAAGACTTTCTTTGCTTCCTCTTTTTGCCCTGACTCGGCCAGACTTACACCCAGGTAAAATTGTGCTTTTCGGCTAGCCGGATTCGTAACTAAAATCTGACGGAACCGTTCAACAGCACGCTCATACTGGCCTGACCGCATTGACAGAAGCCCGAGGTTAAACAAGGCCAACTCATTGGTTGGGTCCTGCTTCAACACATCGCGCAAAAGCATGATTCCCTGCATTGGCGTATCCGTGTTAACATAGGTCATCGCCATATTGGCTTTGGCCGCTAGCAAACCTGGATTCTTTGCAAGGACTTGTTGATAAAAATCGCGGGTTTTTTGACCCAGCATTGCCGTTTTCGTTTCGTCGACAGCAAAGGTGTACGCTTCAAAATACTGATCACCTGCCTGAAGCAAATTCTGTTCGGTTGGTTGATCCGTGGCTAATAGACCGGCATAATAAGCCGCGCTATCATACTGGGTAACCTCCCGGAACAGGGCAATTAACTTGGTTGCCGATGCTTCTTTCTGAGCCGATCCGGTCGCCAAAAACTGTGTTTTCAACCGATCCAGTTGTTTCTGCTGTTCGGGTGATAGCGGCTTTTGGTGAATCGTTGAGCGATCTGGCGCTCCGTTACCAGCGGTTGCCCCTGGCTGAGTAGCCATGGGCGCCTGCGTCGTGCGACTTCCCGGCATGGATTCACTCAACTGTTTGGTCTCGTTACGTACAACAACCTTAGGCAAAGTGTATAACCCTGCAGTTAAGGCCGTAGCCAACACAACAACCAACAATATTGACTTATTCATGGTGGGAACTAATCACGTCGCAAATGCCTGGACTGATGCTCAGCCGGTGGGGACCGCTTGTTTGCTTACTCAGCCGCTACTTTGGCTTTGTCGCTGGTTTTCACTTGCTCAACGAAAACCTTGGCGGGCTTGAAGCTCGGGATGAAATGCTCATCAATCACCATTGCGGTGTTTTTCGAGATGTTCCGGGCTACCTTCTTGGCTCTTTTCTTGTTAATGAAACTGCCGAACCCTCTCACATAGATATTCTCTCCCTCGGCCAACGAGTCCTTAACCACCGAAAAGAAGGTCTCAAGAGTGTTCGTTACCTCGGCCTTATCGATTCCGGTCTTATCGGCGATCTCTGCAATTACGTCTGCTTTCGTCACGACTTCTTAAACTTTAACGTTTACTGTGTTGTTGAAAATTCGGGTGTCAAAAATGGGAGCACAAAGGTAGCGGTTTCTGAGAAATTATAAAACCCTGTGTTCCAGTTTTTCATAATCAACGACGCTTTTTCTTTTTTTATTTTGAATTGGCAATCAGACCTTAACGTCATTGAAACCGTATTTGTACCTAGTCTGGAACGCTGGTATGAGTACCATAAACGCGACTTGCCGTGGCGTCATACTCGCAATCCGTACTATATTTGGCTGTCGGAAGTCATTCTGCAACAAACCCGCGTCGCGCAGGGAAAACCGTATTATGAACGTTTCATAGCGGCTTATCCAACGATTAACGATCTGGCTCATGCCGACGAGCGCGAATTGCTCCGTCTCTGGCAGGGGCTTGGGTATTATTCCCGTGCCAGGAATTTACATCAAACAGCTCGTCATATAACCGAACAACTCAACGGAAAGTTTCCAGAAACATACCATGAGTTGTTGAAAATGAAGGGAATAGGTGTTTATACGGCTGCCGCCATCGCATCTTTTGCCTTTGGAGAACGGGTGTCGGTTGTTGATGGAAATGTTTATCGAGTGTTAGCCCGCGTGTTTGGGATCGACGAAGATATAACCACAACCAGTGCTAAAAAAACATTTGCGGCACTGGCAGCCCGGCTTATCCAGCAAGCCAGTGATCCGGCAACCTACAATCAGGCAATCATGGAGTTTGGCGCGATTCAGTGTACACCGGTAGCACCCGATTGCCTGTTATGTCCAGTCCAGCAACAGTGTGTGGCCTATTTGACAGGTCAGCAGAATCGGTTACCCATCAAGGCTAAAAAAGCGCCTGTCCGGAATCGATATTTTCAGTATCTTATTTTTAAGAACGGTGATAAAATCGCTATGCGTGAACGCACGGATCGGGATATCTGGCAAAATCTCTACGATTTCTATCTGCTTGAAACAGACGAGCCTAAACCAATGTTACGCGACCTGTTATTGCCTGATTCAGTGAACGAATTAGTGCAGCAAGGCGTTCTGTCGACTATGCCGACTGGAGCAATGCAGTTACTATCTCATCAACGAATTCAGGCGATGTTCTATGTAATTGACCTGCCGGATAAGCTGGCAGGACATTTGCCGACAGGTTTAAAGTGGTATTCACAGGCAATGATTGGAGACCTCCCCAAGCCTGTTTTAATTGCTAACTATTTGGAAAAGTCGTTTGGATAAGTGCGTTTATTTCAGTATCTTTAATCTCTTTAAGCCCTACGCATTTTTTCATACGTAACTAACAAAACACAGAGTATGGCAAGCCTTAATAAAGTAATTATTATTGGTAACGTTGGCAACGATCCGGAAGTCCGATACCTGGATGGAGGCTCAGTCGTTGCCAAATTCAGCGTTGCTACTAATGAACGATACACAACCCGTACTGGGGAGCAGGTTGAATCAACGGAGTGGTTTCGAATAGAAGCTTGGAATGATCAGGCTAAGACAATTGAAAAATATGTACGCAAAGGCCAGCAAATTTATGTAGAAGGTCGCTTGCGGACAGAGACATATACGGACCGGGAAGGTAAAGAACGGTTTTCGCTTGGCGTTCGTGCTACCACCTTTCAATTTTTAGGTGGGCCTAATGATCGTCAGGATGGCGGTTCATTCGAAGCACCGACGCAAACCCAGCAGCCTGCTCCGCGCCAGCAACCGGCACCGCAGGCAGCACCAGCCCCGCGTCAGCAAGCTGCCCCTGCTCCACAGGCTGCACGTCAGCAGCCACCGCGTAGGGAGCCTGACCCGGTTCCTTTTGAGAGCAATAGTGGTGACGACGATCTTCCGTTCTAAACCGCTCAATGCTCTATTGTTGAACGAGATTTAATATACATGGACCCTAGTAGTGATCCTCTTCCCCGACAGGTGCTCCCAGCTGCAGATGGCTGGAGCACCTATTTTGATTTATATGCCCCTTATGCGGGTCTGATTCTGTTACTATTGTTGCTGGCCGGTCTGGTGTCAGCTTCCGAAGCTGCATTCTTTTCTCTTTCCCCGGATGACCGTACGCGTTGTCGAAATAGCATACAGCCTGGCGATCAGCGTATTGCCATGTTACTCGACCGCCCGAAACGATTGCTGGCGTCGTTGGTCATCTTTAATAATTTGCTGAATATTGCCATTGTTGTGATTGTTACTTACCTGACCTGGGAGTTTTCGCAGGCTTACCATGCTTCGGGTTGGATATTATCAGGAGTGACATTGACCACAACGCTGGCAATTGTACTTTTTGGTGAAATCGTGCCGAAGGTATATGCCAGCCAGAACAACATGACAGTTGCCCGCCGGACAGCACCATTAGCACAAGTTGGTCTTGCTGTACTACGCCCACTGGCCATGTTGCTTGTTAATCTGAGCAATCAGGTCGATAAGCGGGTTGAGCGACGGGGCTATAAATTGTCGGTTGAAGAGCTTAGTCAGGCCGTCGAACTAACAGGCACTGATGCGACGACAGAAGAAAAAGAAATTCTGAAAGGTATTGTCAATTTCAGCAACCTGACGGCTCGTCAGGTCATGCGGGCACGACTCGATATTTCGGCAGTAGCAGACGACTTGACATTCTCTGAATTAATGACTCAGATCAACGCATCTGGTTATTCACGAGTGCCTGTTTATAAAGAATCACTGGATCAGATTGATGGGATCTTATACATCAAAGATCTGCTGCCGCATATTCATGAAGATGACTCGTTCCGTTGGCAGTCCTTGGTGCGTCCTGCCTTCTTTATTCCGGAAAACAAGAAAGTCGATGACCTTTTACAGGATTTTCAGAAACGTCGGGTACATATTGCCATTGTTGTGGACGAATATGGCGGTACGCGTGGCCTGGTAACGCTTGAGGATATTATTGAAGAAATCTTTGGGGATATCAACGACGAATTTGACGATGAAACGCCCGTCGGCTACCGCCGTGAAGATGACCGGACGGTGGTTTTTGAAGGTAAAGTACCCATTACTGACGTTTGCCGGATTCTGAATGTCGATGCCACTACATTCGAGGCTGTGCAGGGGGATAGTGAGTCGCTGGGAGGATTATTACTCGAATTATTCAGTCGTTTGCCAAAACCTGCTGATCAGACAACATATGCCGGGTACACATTTTATGTGTTATCGGCCGACGACAAGCGTATTAATGAAGTCCGGGTTACGAAAGATGATCCCGCGGATGATAAAGCCTAATATGACGGTTCGTCTAGGGACGGGACAAGTCGGAAAGTGGCCAATCGAATAGCTCTCAAACCCAGAGTCCGCGCCCCTGATTATAATCTTCACCAATTCGCTGTATGTCTTCGGTTGAGTAGGTCAGAAAATTCTTGGTACGAAGCTGGCGCAGCCGCCGTTTCTCAAGCCAGGATAAGTTGCCGTCTACTAACACCCCAAAAACAATAAGCCGCTCCAGACTTTTACGCACTTCAACCGGGGCATTGGCGGCCTGCTCGGCAAAATGACCTGTGAGCGTAGAGTTTGTTCGAAGATTGAACCGGTCTACCAATGTTTCTGTCAGCAGAAAATGGGCGTAATTATATTGCCGTTTCAGAATGGCAACATATTGTAAGGCTTCTAGAATAAGTGGCCTGAATTGCTCATTATCACCCCATTCGTCGTGAAGTTCATTGACAAACTCACGAATTGTGAGCGGAGCCATCACACGAATCTGTGCTTCGTGTAACACTTGCCAGGAAGCATACGCATTCCAGGCGGCATAAATTGGCATCCCTGCGAGATCGGTCACCTGGCGGAGAGCAAATCGGCCCAAAAAACGCTTCAGAAAAAATTTTAGCGCCAGATTACTTAGTGCAGCTTTAGTAATATTTAGCAGGAAAAAGATCGTTAATCCCCAGCGCGGCATGTTCAGGTACGGATCAATCCCGAAGCGAAGAATGCCTCGATTTGTTTTCTCCAAAGCTGCGTCGGCAAGAGCCTGCAGATGGCGGTCATACTGTGCATCGTGAGCGCGTGGAAACTGGCACACCTGCATAATTGCCTTTACACCCAGCAAATTCAGGCCAACTAAGAGATTTACTTCTATATAAACCAGCAGTAAACCGTATAGAGTGGTGACAATTGGGAGGTTATAGGTTGTTCCGAACAGCGTTACTGGTGTATTCTGGAACAGAGCAGGCCAATTGTATTGAGGTACGTAAAGGAACAGAACGCCCAGAACGCCTAGCAGAGAGGCTAAACCAAGCGTCAACGTTTTAGTACGTCGGATAACGCGACTTTCTACAGGGCTTAGTACATAAGGCTCATCAGTCGGATGCGACGTGTCGAGTGCCTGCCGTAAATAGCGCATAGCCAGATGGTCTAATGGACCAAAACTGTTGTTCGGTGGCCGGGTTGACATGATCGTAGTGTGACAGTGGATTTATTTCTACAACTAATGAACAGGTCGGGTTGTTGGCAAAAAGAAAGTAAATAATGAAAGATCAGTAAGTAATTCGTGCAGGAGAGTCCATACTCGCCCGCTAATCATCTTGCTCGAAATCCGTGTTAGAGTACAATTCTACATTCAGTAAATTCAATGAGGAGAGTGCTTTACTCAAAAAGACTTACTGATGTCGGTTATGATTCGTATCCTTTTCTTCTGCTTGATAGTGGGCCAGGCTGTGGCACAGACTGTAGCCCAGCCCAAAGCTAAATCGTCTGCGCAACAGGTACGCGATGAGATGCAAGAATCTGCTCAGGCATTTTTACAAACCTTATCGCCAGAACAGCGGCAAAAAGCTATTTTCCCGCTCGATGATGCGGAGCGGTTCAATTGGCACTTTGTGCCGAGAGAGCGTAAAGGTCTTCCCCTGAAACAGATGACCCCTGAGCAGCGTCAGGCTGCAATGGCTATGCTTAAAACGGGACTGAGCCAGCAAGGTTACGATAAAGCAACGGCCATTATTGATATGGAGAATGTGCTGCGTGTAATTGATAATCGCCCTCCAAATGATGTGTATCGTGATCCGGAAAATTATTCGTTCACCATTTTCGGCGATCCATCAACGAAAAATCCATGGAGCTGGCGAATTGAAGGACACCACTTGTCGCTTCAGTTTATGTCCGTAACAGGCCGGGTAATAGCGCAAACTCCCACATTTTTTGGTAGCAATCCGGGTATTCTGAAATACGACCCATCCATGGCCGATAAACGTATGGGTGATCCGCGCGTATCTGATCTGCCCCAGAAAGGTCGTGAAATATTAAAGCAGGAAACAGAGCAGGCTTTTGCCTTGCTGAAAACCCTGAATCCAGATCAGCGAAAAAAAGCAGTGCTGGCTGCTGTTGCCTATCCCGAGATGGTTACGAGTAATAAACGTAGTGCTGTGCTCGAAAAGATGGATGGTCTGATGCTCTCTGAAATGACGGCTGATCAACGCAAATTGTTTTTGGGTTTGTTGCAGGTTTACCTAAACAACTACCGCATTACGCTTGCCAACCAGCAAATGGCAAAACTGCAAAAAACAGGCCTGGATAGCCTTCGATTTGGTTGGGCTGGCGATCTTACGCCCGAGTTAGGAGAGGGCAAGGGATGGTATTATCGGATTCATGGGCCAACGATTCTGATTGAGTACGATAATACACAAACCAATGCGAACCATATTCATACGGTTGTGAGGGATTTAACCAATGATTTTGGGGAGGACTTATTACGGGAACACTACAGAACTACGGCCCACGGAAAGCCCTGAAACCGCTAGTTCAATAAAGCGTCCTTAAAAAAAGTTGACCTTAGGAAAGCCTTGAACTCCCTAAGGTCAACGCTTGTATAAACCTGTTTTTGGAAGTTTATGGCGAATCTGATCGGCGACAGTCTGGCTGCCCGCACCTTCGACGCTATTGTAGTCGGTTCTGGTATCAGTGGGGGATGGGCTGCCAAAGAGCTAACGAAAAACGGCCTGCGCACATTAGTTCTGGAACGGGGACGGGATGTAAAACACATTACCGACTACCCCACTATGATGCTCAATCCGTGGGAAGTAGAACATCGGGGTCAGTTGCCACTCAAAGTTCGGCAGGAGAATCCAATCGTTAGCCGGAATTATGCGTTTCGGGAGGATACCATGCATTTCTTTTCGAAAGATAGTGAGCAGGCTTATATTCAGGAAAAGCCGTTCGACTGGCTGCATGGGTACCAGGTTGGCGGACGTTCACTAACATGGGGGCGGCAAACGCAGCGATGGAGTGATTTTGATTTTGACGGCCCAGCCCGCGATGGTTTCGCCGTCGACTGGCCTATCCGGTATAAAGATATAGCGCCCTGGTACAGTTATGTCGAGCGATTTGTTGGCATAACCGGTAATCGCGATGGTCTGGCAACATTGCCCGATGGTGAGTTTCTGCCTGCACACGAAATGTCGTGTGTGGAGACGCATTTCCGAAACGAAATCGGAAAGCGTTATTCAGATCGTCATGTCATTATGGGTCGGGCGGCTCACCTAACCCAGCCAACGTCTGTTCATACCCAGCAGGGCCGGGCGCAGTGCCAGAATCGATTGCTGTGTGAGCGGGGATGTCCGTATGGCGGTTACTATAGCAGCAATGCGTCGACACTGCCCTGGGCGGCTAAAACTGGTAAATTAACCCTCAGGCCGCATTCGGTTGTTCACTCACTGATTTATGATGAGGCAAAAAAACGGGTGAAAGGCGTGCGGGTTATCGATTCAACTACCCGCGAACTGGTCGACTATTTTGCCAGCGTTATCTTTCTGAACGCATCGGCTCTTAATACAAACCTGATCCTGCTCAATTCCACATCACATCGGTTTCCAACTGGATTAGGAAACGATAATGGATTGTTAGGCAAATTCATTGCTTTCCATAGCTACCGGGGCCGTATTTCGGCAGAATATGACGGACTGCTTGACTCAACCAACCGCAGTCAGCGGCCCAATAGTTGTTACATTCCCCGATTTCGCAATGTCGTTAAACAGGAAACGGATTTCCTGCGCGGATACGCGTCTACATTCAGTGCATCGCGGTCGGCTCTGCAAAACTCGGATCTGATCGGTGCGTCGTTAAAAGAAAAGCTACTGGAGCGACAATTGGGCCCCTGGCAGATTGGCTCCAGCATGATGGCAGAAACTATTCCGAAAGAAAAAAGCACGGTTCAGCTTGATAAAACCCAGACCGATGCCTGGGGTATTCCTCAGCTTCGCATTTCGGTTGCTTTTGACGATAACGACGAGAAGATTCTCAATGACTTTTTTCAGCAGTTTACCGAAATGTATAGTCAATGCGGTTTTACGAACATCAGGACGCTGGACACGCAACGACGGCCGGGCAGTGAAAACCACGAGATGGGCGGTGTTCGGATGGGAAAAGATCCGCAAACGTCTCTATTGAACAAGTGGAATCAGTTGCACCATTGCCCAAATGTGTTTGTAACGGACGGTGCCTGTATGACCTCTACCTCTACCCAGAACCCATCATTGACCTACATGGCGCTTACGGCTCGTGCTGCTGACTATGCCGTAAAACAACTAAAAGCAGGAAAGTTGTAGTATTAAAAATAGTTCAGGCAGATTTTGTTGTAACGCAGGCAGCAGTAGTATCCTCAATTCACTCTTTATGAACGAACTCAATCGCCGATCCTTTTTGCAGTCGACTATTGGCTTACTGGCAACTGTTGGTACGGCAAATGCCTTAAGTCCTGGCAGGCAAAAACCATTATTGGCATTTTCGACACTTGGTTGCCCGAAATGGTCGTTGGCGATCAGTCTGGAGGCCGCTGCAAAAAATGGCTACGATGCTATAGAAATCCGGGGTTTGCAGGGGGAAATGGACCTGACAAAAACGCCGGTGTTCGATAACGCCCAACATATCGCCAGTGCCCGGCGACTGGCTGCTGACAAAGGTGTAAAAATTATTAATCTAGGGGCGTCTACCCAACTTCACCATGCCGATCCGGTTACCCGCCAACGGCATTTAGACGAAGCGAAGCGATTCATTACACTAGCCGATCAGTTGCAGTGTTCCTTCGTTCGGGTTTTTCCGGATGCGTTGCCCAAGGATCAGGAGCGTAGTGCAACGCTCGATCGAATTACGAAGGGCCTGATCGACCTGGCCGACTATGCTAAGGGAAGTGGGGTAAGTGTATTGCTCGAAACTCATGGCGATGGCGTTCAGACAGACGAGTTGGTCAGCATGATGAACGGGGCTAAATCGCCTAAAGTTGGGTTGATCTGGGATGTGTTTAACATGTGGTCAGTGACCAAAGAACCGCCCGCCGATGTGTACAAAAAGCTAAAGCCTTATATTCGGCACACGCACATCAAAGACGCCAAATTGATCGATGGGAAATTCCATTACACCTCCCTGGGCCAGGGCGAAACCCCTATTTTTGATGCGATTGCCGCGTTAGCGAATGGGGGCTATACTGGCTATTATAGTTTCGAGTGGGAGAAAACCTGGCACCCTGATCTGGAAGAACCAGAAGTCGTTTTTCCGCTGTATCCGAAAGCGTTTAATGAGTTTTATTATTCGGACAAAATGGCTAGACAGAGCAAGTAAGGTAGGATATCAATTAGTAAATAAGTCATCAATTATAGACTATAACTAAAAATATGTGTGCCATTTAACAACTTTTAAGCCTCACAACTACTTGTTTATACGTAATTTGTGAAGATTTTTTGTTAACAATTCATGAAGAAACTCCTTATCAGCGCGTCGGTCTGCCTGCTTTCTGTAGCAGCTTTGGCGCAGGAAACGCAGTGGTATCTGCGTGATAAAACCGATAGCACAGCAGGTATCAGCGTTGAGCGCACCTACCGCGAACTCCTCAAAGATCGTAAAGCTACGCCTGTAGTGGTCGCTGTGATCGATGGCGGTATCGACACCACCCACGAAGACCTGAAGCGAGTGCTTTGGATCAACCCCAAAGAAGTTGCCGGTAACGGTAAAGATGACGATAAAAACGGCTACGTTGACGATGTTCATGGCTGGAACTTCATTGGTGGGAAAGATGGTCGTAACGTTAGCTATGAAACGGCCGAAGTAACCCGGCTCTATGCTCAGCTTAAGCCAAAATATGATGGCAAAACCCGTGCTTCACTAAAGCCGGATCAGCAGAAAGAATACGATCTATACGTAAAAACAAAAGCCGAAGTCGAAAAGAATCAGGCACAGTACAAGGCACAGTATCAGGGGATTAGCCAGTTTTATGAACAGTATACAACAGCCGTCACTGCCTTGAAAAAAGCACTGAACGTAACAAAGCTGGATACGATCACCCTACGAAAAGCTGCCGATACCATTACGAATGCGGCCCTGAAACGCCCAGTGATGGGTGTGTTGCGTCTGTTAAATCAACAGGGGGCTGCCGACGCCGACGTGGTGACGAACGAACTTGAAAAGGCAAACGAGCAACTGAAGTCACGCGCCGAATATAACTATAATCCTGACTTCGACAGCCGGGCCATTGTGGGCGACAATCCAAACGATCTGACCCAGCGCGATTACGGCAATTCTGACATCGCTGGTCCTCGGGCCGATCACGGCACCCACGTTGCCGGTATCATCGGTGCCGACCGCACCAACAAATTAGGGGTGATGGGTATTGCTGATGCCGTTCAGATTATGGGTGTTCGGGCTGTTCCCGACGGCGATGAGCGCGATAAAGACATTGCCAATGCCATTCGCTATGCTGTGGATAACGGCGCGCAGATTATCAATATGAGTTTCGGCAAGGACTATTCGCCCCAGCGAAAAGTTGTTGAAGATGCTGAACGCTATGCACTTTCGAAGGGTGTACTGATGATTCATGCGGCTGGCAACGACGGTAAGGATATCGATACGGCCGCCAATTATCCGGCTCCCCGGTTTATCGACGGGTCGTCTATTCCAAACGTCATTACGGTGGGCGCGAGTGCCGAACCGAACAATGCCGATCTGGTTGCCAGCTTTTCGAACTACGGCAAACAGACTGTAGACGTTTTTGCGCCGGGTAAAGATATTTATTCGACGGTGCCAGGCAGTAAATACGAAAACAACAGCGGTACGAGCATGGCTTCGCCAGTGGTAGCGGGTGTGGCTGCGGTATTGAAATCGTATTTCCCGAAACTGACCTATGCCGACATCAAGCGAATTATCGTACAGTCTGCAACGCCTTACAAAACGAAAGTCCACAAGCCTGAATCGAGCGACACGGTTGATTTTGCCAGTCTATCAAAAACGGGCGGGATCGTGAATCTCTACGATGCGGTCAAATTGGCGCTGGCGCAGGAAGGCGGTTCGAGTAAAGGGAATTAAGTATTGCGTTGTGCTGGCGTGTAACTGTAGAGACGCGACCCTTCGCGTCTCATTCTCATTCATATCCAGATGTTTTTGTCAATTTATTGCTGACGCGCATGAGACGCGAAGGGTCGCGTCTACATGTATAATCCTTCTTTATTTTCGTAATCCTGTGCCCATTGGGCAGGATTGTTTTCGATATACTGGCGAATTCTGCTCAGTTCGTTGTCATTACGAATAACACGGTCATGATAGCGGGGTTGCCAGCAAAAAGGAATCTGATGGATCGTGGCATAGGCTGTTACGCCTGATTTGAAGCCCCTTATGATTGATGGTATGTTATTGCTCTGTGGTCCGAAGGCATTGGGCCGCCAATCGTTATAGTCGGGTTTGTTGATAAAAAGAATGCCATGTAAGTGATTGGGCATTAGCTGAAATGCATCTAACTGAACGAACGGATAAAACTCAGGGATAGAAAGCCAACCGTCGATGGCCCTTTGCCCAATAATAGTTGGCTGAATAATAGGTCGATCATTATCTCTAACAATATCGCCGAAATAACAAATTTTGTTTTTGGAGCAGATGGTAATAAAATAGGCGCCATTTGCCCCATAATCATAATCCTCCAGTCGCGCAGGTTCAATACGATATTTATTTTGAAATTTTGTTTCATCCATGTTGTAGAGACGCAATCTCTTGCATCTTATAGGCGTCAGCAATCAGTTGATTAGTAAAATTTGTTACCCCATCAGACGGAGGTGAACATAGTTGGTCATCTATATGAAGACCATTCGGTCCTGAAACAGGAAGCCTGGTAACGGTCGCTTTTCTACATTACATATGTATTTCTCAGGAAACTACCCTTGCCTGTTTTACGTTGTTCTTTAGAATAAGCCAATCCAACGTGACAGAAGAAAAAGCAACCGAGCTTCGGCCCGGACTTACCGATGTTGACCTGACGGGTTACGACCAGATAGAAGTCCTCGGAGCCCGCGAACACAACCTGAAAAATATTGATGTCACCATTCCCCGCAACAAGCTGGTTGTCGTGACGGGTATCAGCGGCAGCGGCAAATCGTCGCTCGCGTTCGATACGATCTACGCTGAAGGCCAACGGCGTTACATGGAAAGTTTTTCGGCTTATGCCCGTTCGTTTATTGGCGATATGGAGCGGCCCGATGTAGACAAAATCAACGGGTTGAGTCCGGTGATTTCCATCGAACAGAAAACTACCTCCAAAAACCCCCGTTCAACGGTTGGGACCACGACCGAAATTTATGACTTCCTGCGTCTGTTCTACGCCCGCGCAGGTGAAGCATTCTCCTATGTGACAGGCCGAAAAATGGAACGGCAATCACAGGACCAGATTATTGATACCATTCTGGAACAATATGCTGGCCAAAAACTGACCTTGCTGGCCCCAATCATTAAAGGTCGGAAAGGGCACTATCGCGAGCTTTTTGTCCAGATTGCCAAGACGGGCTATACCAAAGTTCGTGTCGATGGCGTCGTGCAGGATATAGCGCCGAAGATGCAGTTGGATCGCTACAAAATCCACGATATTGAAATCGTGATCGATCGACTGGTGCCGAAAACGGAAGATCGTTATCGGTTGAGCCAGTCAATACAAACGGCACTGAAACAGGGCAAAGGTGCCATGCAGATGCTGGATGGCGCGGGGCAACTGGTCTATTTCTCGCAGAATCTGATGGACCCGGAATCGGGTATCAGTTATGACGAGCCTTCGCCGAACTCGTTTTCGTTCAACTCACCCTACGGAGCCTGTCCGGTTTGTAATGGTCTTGGCGTGGTTGAAGAAATTACGGAAGAGTCCGTTATTCCAGATAAATCATTGAGTATTAGCCGGGGAGCTATTGCCCCTTTGGGTGAATATCGCGAATTGTGGATTTTTAAGGAAATCGAAGCAATTCTGAAAAAATACAAACTCAACCTCACGACGCCCGTTGTTAAGTTTCCCGAAGACCTGCTCCATGCACTCATGTATGGCACGGAAGACGAAGCTGCTATGCCTTCGAAAAAGGATACCGGCCGGGCCGACACTCGTGAAGACTATTACAGCTTTAAGTTTGAGGGAATTGTTAATTTTCTGAAACGGCAGCAGGAGAACAGCACCGATAAAATTCAGGAGTGGCTTAAAGATTTTATGGTCGTTAAGAGCTGCCCTGAGTGCGATGGTGCACGATTGAAAAAAGAGTCACTGTATTTCAGGATCGACCAGAAAAATATCTCCGAACTGGCCCGTATGGACATTTCGGAGCTGACCGCCTGGTTCGATGGACTGGAAAGTCGCTTGAGCGATCGTCAGAATACAATCGCTAAGGAAATATTGAAAGAGATTCGGAAGCGCATCGGCTTTCTGCTCGACATTGGCCTGGATTATCTCACGCTCGACCGGCCGCTACGTACGCTGTCGGGGGGCGAAGCGCAGCGTATTCGTCTGGCAACGCAGATTGGGACACAACTGGTGGGCGTGCTCTATATAATGGACGAGCCAAGTATCGGTCTGCACCAGCGCGATAACGTTAAACTGATCGATTCGCTGAAGAATCTGCGCGATCTGGGCAATACGGTGCTGGTTGTTGAGCACGATAAAGACATGATGCTCGAGTCTGATTTTATACTCGATATTGGTCCCGGCGCTGGCCGTCACGGCGGTCAGGTGGTTGGTATTGGTACTCCCGCTGAATTCATTCGAAATGGTGGTACAACAGCCGATTATTTAAGCGGTCGTCGGAACATCGAAGTACCGTCCGAACGCCGTAAGGGGAATGGTAAGTTTCTGATTATCAAGAATGCAACTGGAAATAATCTCAAAAACGTAACGCTCAAACTGCCACTTGGCCGGATGGTTACCATTACGGGTGTGTCGGGTAGTGGGAAATCGTCGCTGATTCACGAAACATTGTTTCCGGTTTTGAATCGCCATTTCTATAAGTCGAAGCGTGAACCACTGCCATTCAAATCGGTAGAGGGCCTGGAATATCTTGATAAGGTTATTGAAGTAGATCAATCGCCAATCGGTCGGACACCCCGCTCGAATCCAGCGACTTATACCGGCATGTTCTCTGAAATCCGGACGTTATTTGCCGAACTGCCTGAAGCCAAAATCAGAGGTTATAAACCTGGTCGGTTCTCATTCAATGTAAAAGGTGGTCGTTGTGAAGATTGCGAGGGAGCGGGTATGAAGAAAATTGAAATGGAATTTCTGCCCGATGTGCATGTCATGTGTGAAACCTGCAAAGGCAAACGGTTCAATCGTGAAACGCTTGAAGTGCGGTTTAAGGGTAAATCCATTGCCGATGTGCTCGATATGACGGTTGAGCAGGCGCTTGATTTCTTCGCCAGTCAGCCGAAAATTCTGCGTAAAGTAACGACACTGAACGATGTAGGGCTGGGTTATATCACACTTGGCCAACATGCCACCACCTTATCGGGTGGTGAAGCTCAGCGCGTAAAGCTGGCCGAAGAGTTGTCCAAAAAAGATACGGGTAAAACGCTCTACATTCTCGACGAACCCACTACTGGGCTGCACTTTCAGGATATTGCGCACCTACTCGATGTGTTGAATAAACTCGCCGACAAAGGCAATACGGTACTGATCATCGAACATAATCTGGACGTGATCAAAGTCTCCGATCACCTTATCGATCTTGGTCCGGAAGGTGGGAATAAAGGGGGCAACATCATTGCCGAAGGAACGCCCGAAAAGGTAGCCGAGGTGAAAGGAAGCTATACCGGGAAGTTCCTGAAAATGGAGTTGGCGGGATAGGAAGACAGAAAAGCTGTTATCTTCGTTGTTCTTAAAAACAGCCTGAGAAAACAGTTTTATGCGTAATCCATTCTTTTACATTTTACTCCTTGTGCTGGCCGTGCTTGACGGCTGGCTCCTGGCACACCCCAATCTGATTGGTCAGGCTGGGGTGTTCTTTTTTGATTATACAGCGATCGAAACCTTTCCGAAAGCGATCGGTTCGGTTGCTCTGGTTATTGTAGTGTCCCTTCTGATAACCTGGATTGCCGGACGGTTTAGCCAGCCACTGGCTATCGGTATAACCGTTGCTTTATTGGCTGCATCTGTCTACTATCTGTTTCAGAGCTTTACGCAATATAATACAGGCGTTTACAAGCTTACCGGAGCGGGTTTTCGAGCTGGTGCTATTTTGCTGCCGGGATTAGTCGTTCTCGTATTTGGAAAGGGTGCGTGGGATGCAATTAACAGAAAGCATAGTTAATCGATCAATAACAGATAGGTAGTGGTAAAGAGGAGTCAAATGGCTCCTTTTTGCGTATTTTTGGTTTTACTATGAACCTTACTTCATGAACAGACTCTATCTTCTGGTTGTATTCTGCTTACCTGGTACTCTTTTCGCTCAAACAGCCTATTTATTGCGTCCCGACCGTGTTTTCGATGGTGAAACCATGCATGAAGGTTGGGTCGTACGGGTAAAAGGCGATAAGATCGAAGCGGCTGGCCCTTCTTCTTCGGTTTCAGCAAGCGGGGCCGATGTGTCGGTTGTCGACTTAAAAGGCGCAACCTTATTACCCGGCTTAATTGAAGGCCACTCCCATCTCTTGTTGCATCCCTACAACGAAACAACCTGGGACGATCAGGTATTGAAAGAGGCCAGGTCACTGCGGGTAGCGCGGGCCACAGTTCATGCGCAGAAAACGCTCATGGCAGGTTTTACAACCGTGCGCGATCTGGGTACTGAAGGTGCCGATTATGACGACGTAGGACTCAAACAAGCCATTAACCAGGGCATTATTCCTGGGCCACGGATGATCGTGGTTACACGTGCGCTGATCGCAACGGGCAGCTATGCCCCCAAAGGTTTCAGTGCCGATATCGATGTACCCCAGGGAGCCGAAGAAGCCGATGGACATGATGCGTTGATTCAGGCTGTTCGGCGGCAGATTGGTAAAGGAGCTGATGCCATAAAAATATATGCCGATTACCGCTGGGGACTCATGGCCGAAGCCCGGCCGACCTATACTGTTGATGAAATTAAGCTTATTGTCGAGGTGGCTAAAAGCAGTGGTCGCTCGGTAGTGGCGCATGCCAGTACCGCCGAAGGAATGCGCCGGGCTATTCTGGGTGGTTGCGAAACTGTAGAACACGGAGACGCTGGCACCCTCGACATTTTTGCGCTTATGAAACAACATGGTACTGCTCTTTGCCCAACGCTGGCCGCTGGTGATGCCGTTAGCCAGTATCGTGGTTGGAAAAAAGGCCAGGACCCCGAGCCTGCGCGTATTCGTGAGAAGCGTGTAACGTTTAAACAGGCGCTTGATGCGGGCGTAACGATCTGCGCCGGGGGCGATGTTGGTGTGTTCAGCCATGGCGACAATGCCCGTGAATTGAGCATGATGGTCGATTATGGAATGAAACCACTCGATGTGTTGCGATCGGCTACGTCGGTCAATGCCGATGTGTTTCACCTGGCCGACCGTGGGCGGGTTAAGGCGGGGCTACTGGCCGATCTGGTCGTTGTGGAGGGCGATCCAACAAAAACAATTGCCGATTTACGTCGCGTTCAGGCAGTTATGAAAGGGGGTATTTTCTATAAACAATAGAGAAAAACTTATTGTGCTTTCTACCTGTTACATTTTAATACAAAGGTAATGCGGCTTTTTTCACATAATTTCATCCGCCGTTTGGGTTTTTGGCTTAATTTCGCCCGGCATGGACGTGCTCCGGTGCTCGACAGGCTCCTAATTCGATATTTCTGAATACTCTACCCTGATTTTTTGTATGGCCAACACTGCTGAACTTACTGTCGATGGTAAATCGTACCAATTCCCGACATTTGAAGGAACGGAACACGAAAAAGCCTTCGACATCTCCAACCTCCGTGACCAAACCGGCTACGTTACCTTAGACCGGGGCTATAAAAACACCGGTGCCACAAAGAGCGCTATTACGTTTCTAGATGGTGAGCAGGGCATCCTGCAATATCGGGGCTACTCGATTGAAGACTTAGCCGCCAAAGCGTCGTTTCTGGAGGTTGCTTATTTGCTTATCTATGGTGAATTACCCACCAAAGAGCAATATGCTCAATTTGAAAACGGTATCCGTCGTCATACTCTCGTTAATGAGGATATGCGGAAAATCTTTGACGGGTTTCCGGTCAATGCCCACCCAATGGGTGTTTTATCGTCACTGGTGAGTGCCATGAGCGCTTTCTATCCTGATTCGCAGGACGAAAAGAATGATCCGGCTCTGCATATTGTGCGGTTGTTAGCCAAACTGCCAACAATTGCTACCTGGTCGTATAAGCGGTCGTTAGGGCACCCGACCAATTATCCCAAAAATAACCTCGACTACATTCCGAACTTCCTGAATATGATGTTCGCTCTGCCAGTAGAGGATTATAAAGTAGATCCAGTTGTCGCTGAAGCGCTGAACGTTCTGCTTATTCTGCACGCCGATCACGAACAAAACTGTTCGACGTCAACCGTACGGCTTGTTGGTTCGTCACAGGCAAATATCTATTCGTCTATTTCGTCAGGTATTAGTGCATTATGGGGCCCATTGCACGGTGGTGCCAATCAGGAAGTCATTGAAATGCTCGAAGCCATCAAAGCCGATGGTGGTGACGTCAGCAAGTACGTTGATATGGCGAAAAATGCCAAAACAACGGGCTTCCGGCTCTTTGGTTTCGGTCACCGCGTTTATAAAAACTTCGATCCCCGTGCCCGAATCATCAAGAAAGCTGCCGATGACGTGTTGAGCAAACTCGGTGTCAATGACCCGGTTCTGGAAATTGCCAAAGGTCTGGAAGAAGCGGCTCTGCACGATGAGTACTTCATCCAGCGTAAATTGTATCCGAACGTTGATTTCTATTCTGGAATCATCTATCGGGCGCTGGGCATTCCAACGAATATGTTTACGGTTATGTTTGCCATTGGTCGTTTGCCCGGCTGGATTGCGCAATGGAAAGAAATGCGTGAACAGAAAGAGCCAATCGGACGCCCTCGTCAGATTTATACCGGGGCTACACTCCGGGAATTCAAGGCGATCGACCAGCGTTAATAAAGGGAGCCAAAACGGACTCCATCTATTTACAGGAAAGCCCGGCTATACAGCCGGGCTTTCCTGTTTTTATGACCTTAAGGTTTAAAAGGTAAGCAGTCCAACACCGAAGGAGCCGATCAGAAAAATCGTTGCGACAAACCAATACATCACACTGAGCAAGAGAAACTTCAAAATGGTTTTACCCCATGATTGCTGGTAAACCCGTTTTAGCGAGAGTAAAAAATACAGCCAGCATACCCATAACGTCCAGCCCAGAATGGAAGTAGTTACTGTTGGGTTTACGTAATAAGTAGAGAGTAACACTACTGAAAAAATCAGGAAGAGTACGGTATGAATGTGGACAGAAAAGATCAGGTGCTCATAATAATACCGCCCACGTCGGAAATAGATTAAAAGCAGAAGAACGGCAACAAATGGCATAAGAACAAACATGACAACCGAGAGATTCTTCGTACTGGCGTGCAGAAACTTCTCTGTATTTTCGCCTTTACCTAAGTGTGCGAGTTTGCCCTGTCGCCGATAGAGCTTTCTCATGAACCAGTTTGGCGTGTCGCCTTCGGCCCGAATGAGCGAATCTATCTGAGCATCGGGCATGTGGCTTAACTTCTCTTCATATTCCTCTCGTTCGGCATCTGTTTTAAACTCTTTGGTACTGAGGGTGGGTCCAAAACTAAACGACACTTTTGGGTTGGCCGGAACAAGCTCAATTAACTCCCGAAGCTTAGCCCGGTTCGAGTCTGCCAGGGTTAGGTTAGCTTTGGTCAATAATGAATCCAGCTGGTAGGGTTGAAGCCGTTTAATACGACGCGATGTTCGGGCCAGACCCACCGAATCCACCAACGTATTAAAGTCGATCCTGGTCGCTATTTTGTGCAGACCATGACTATCCAATAAGCTGTCGTTGTTTATGAGCCCCTCCAGATCAATCTTTATTCCAGTGTCACGATCAGTCGTGTCAGCCTCTGTTTGATCGGTAGAAATCCCATTCATCCGCCTGATACGTTCCTCTAACTGATGATCAGCAAATTTGCCGATCAGGAAAAAAAAGATAACGCTCACAAATACATACAACCTTGCCGGTGGTACATACCGTGCTCGCTTCCCTTCCAGAAATTCGGCGGTCATTTTCCCCGGACGCGTGAAAATTGCTTTTAATGAGTTCCACAATTTATTGTCGAAGTGGGTGATACTTTCAGCAAACTCATAGAAAATATGGCCAAGTGGCAGTTTGACTTCGTGGTTTTCCTGACCACAGTTCGGGCAGAAATTGTCTTCCGGACCTAAGTCTGTGCCACAGTTAGGACAGACGGTGAGTTTGTTGTGATGATTCGACATTGCCTGGTTGCTTGGTTGAGGCTGGTGTATCAGCAGCCACATCCGGGTGGGTGTGTAGGCGAACTAATGCGTAAACCGGGCAGCCATAAAACCTTCCGATCTGGATACTCACTTGCAAAAATAAAAAAAGAGGTGGCCGAGAAAACCCAACCACCTCATTCTACAAAGAATAATAAAACTTAATCGTCAATTTCGCCTTCGTCGTCGGCTTCAGTAGCTGCAAGAACCGGATCGATCAGGGCTTCCTGATCATCAGCGATTTTTGCCCGGATTTTTGCTTCCAGTTCAGCCATCAGTTCGGGGTTATCGAGCAGTAACTCCTTGACGGCATCACGCCCCTGTGCAAGACGGCTAGTGCCGTACGAGAACCATGAACCCGACTTTTTAACGATCTCCATTTCAACAGCCAGGTCAAGAATTTCGCCAACTTTTGAGATACCCTGACCATACATAATGTCGAATTCAACGACTTTAAATGGAGCCGCCAATTTGTTTTTAACGACTTTCACTTTAGTCCGGTTACCCACAACGTTATCGGCGCCTTCTTTGATTTGGCCAATGCGACGAATATCGATCCGAACCGATGCGTAGAATTTCAGGGCGTTACCACCGGTTGTTGTTTCAGGGTTACCGAACATCACACCAATCTTTTCGCGAAGCTGGTTAATGAAAATGCAGCAGCAACCTGTTTTATTGATCGTACCGGTCAGTTTGCGCAACGCCTGCGACATCAGTCGTGCTTGCAGACCCATTTTGCTTTCGCCCATTTCGCCTTCGATTTCGGCTTTTGGTACGAGTGCGGCTACGGAGTCAATAACGATAATGTCGATGGCACCCGAGCTAATCAGGTGTTCAGCGATTTCGAGGGCTTGTTCGCCATTATCAGGTTGCGAGATAAGCAGGTTTTTCGTGTCAATGCCGAGCTTTTCAGCGTAGACCCGATCAAAAGCATGTTCAGCGTCGATAAATGCAGCCAGACCACCCGCTTTCTGTGCTTCGGCGATGCAGTGCATCGTCAGCGTGGTTTTACCTGATGATTCAGGGCCATATATTTCAACAACTCGCCCACGCGGCATTCCACCAATACCCAATGCCAAATCAAGCCCTAGCGAGCCCGTCGAAATGACAGGAACATCTACGACTTTGCTTTCGCTCAGGCGCATTACAGTGCCTTTCCCAAAAGCTTTATCTAACTTTTCAATAGTGGTTTGCAGAGCCTTTAACTTGTTGTCATGAGCAGATGCTGTGGCTTGCGCCGTATCTGATTTTGCCATGTTAGGATGGTTGTTTTAAACAGATAAAATTAACCAAAATTGCCCGGATTACCAAACGGTTTTTTGAAATAGTTGGGGCTTGTTGACGCGTTTAAAAAGAGATTTTATTGCTGAATTTTATAAGCTACTATTGATATAGATTTAAATAAAGTGTCTACTTGTTGATTGTCAGCTTATAAGACTGCTTTTGCTTCTTTTAGCGATGAGAGACGGCTAAACGCAAGCCGTCATTTCTGATTTAGTTACTGTGCATGCCTGGCGTAAGTTATTGGAAATCTTATCATAGGCTCTTGTAATCAGGATTGGCGGCCATAATAAAAACTATCTGAAAATAAAATCGGACGTACCCATTATTAGGGTACGTCCGATAGTAACGATATGAAACGAAGAAACTTAAATTGTAGAATCGACAGTGGCCGATTGTGGCTGCGGTTGAGTTGGTTGAGGCTGCTGCGGAGTGGTTTGCTGTCCACCCGGATAGGCTGGATTCGTACCGTAAGGCGAAGGGGGAGGGCCCACCACTTCTAAACCGGTGATGTAGTATTTTGTCTCGCCATTCCACGGAAATTTCAGGATCTTTTCTTCGTAGTGGAGCGTAACGCGCTGCCCGGTTTTCACTGCGTTGGTAATCTGTTTCGCTACCGCTTCATCTTTAACAGAAAAATCGAAGTACTGCGGAGTGAGTGAGCCTGTTTCGCCGGAGAATCCGCCAACATTGAGAACACCTTCATAGGTTTTAAAAAGATAACCCCGACGGCTAAATTTAGAGATCGTACCGGCTCGTTCTCCATCGCTGAAACTCCAGCCGGTAAGTGCATACAGAACACCAAAAACAACTAATAAAAATAACAGGAAGTACAGTAACCCTCGCATGGACTTGTTTGGTTAAGTTGCGGTTTTATACCGTGCAAATAGACGAAATTTTTGTATATGTTCAGTAAACAGAACGGAGTCGGGCAGGAATTGTTCGTAAAAAGGCTGCTGACTGACGGTGGGAAGCGCCAGAAATATCCTTAAACTTACTTGGCCCGGATTGCAATAACAGGATCGAGCCGGGCCGCCGAAAAGGCAGGGATGATGCCTGACAGAATACCGATCACGCTCGATACCCCTAAGCCCAGTATGATGTTGCCCGCTGTCAGGTGGAGTTCCAGACTGCCTAACTGCATAAAAGAAAGCAGGTACACCAGCGCTATGCCCGCCAGGCCACCGACTAAACTTAGCAGAACAGCCTCGAATAAAAACTGGAAAAGAATAAAGTAATTCTTGGCGCCCAGCGATTTCTGAATGCCAATAATGTTGGTTCGTTCTTTCACACTTACGAACATGATATTGGCAATGCCAAATCCACCAATCAGAATAGAAAAGCCGCCAATAACCCAACCCGCCACGGTTAATACTGCAAAAATGCCGCTAATGGCCTGTGCAGCCGCTTCAGGTCGGTTAATGGCAAAATTATCATCCTGGGTTGGGCGAACGCCCCGTCGGGTACGTAACAAGCCCTTAATTTCGCTTTCCAGTTCGAGCAGCCCTTCGTCGTCATCGTATCCTTTAACCGCAATATCGATACTGGGGTTAATTGAATGGAACATTTTTGAAAATGCGCCGTATGGAATGAGGCATTTAATGTCGGGGTTGCCGCCAAAATTGACAAGGCTTTCGCCTTTCTTCTCCTGAACGCCAATAATGGTAAAGTTCATGCCATTTATCTTGAACGATTTACCGACAGGTTCTTCAGCAGGAAACAGATTCTCAGCCACATCAGCGCCAATAATGGCTACGTTGCGGGCCACATCAATTTCCTGTTGGGTGAAGTAGCGCCCACTGGCGACCTCCACCTCAGAAATTTTATTGTACTCGAATGTCGTTCCCTGAATCAGCGACATCATGCTGTTATTGTTGTGCTTGACCGTAATTCGGCCTTTAAAATCCATCGCTACTATAGCCTGCGCATTTTCGAGCTTGTCGGCCAGAAATTTATACTCCTTAAAGGATGGTTCGGGGCGCTGAAAATACTTCCACCACTGGTATTCACCTTCAAACGACCACGGCCATTTTTGTACATAAACGACCTTATCGCCGATAAAAGAGAGACTATCCTTGATATTTCGTTCCAGTGAATCGACCAGCGTAAAAACGGCAATAATCGCAAAGATCCCGACGGTTACGCCCAGCAGTGAGAGCGTTGTGCGAAGGAGATTGGAACGCAGGGCCTGCCACGCAAACCGAAAACTTTCTAATACCTGACGAAGAAACCGCATGGTGTTTTATGGTTCTGGCAGACTTTAATCTGGTGAGAGTAACAAAGAAATAAATAAAATCCTTCCCTGCCCAATCATTTCGGACAAGTACAAGATTCTGACGGATAAATGGTTGCCACTAATCGTAAATCGTGCTTTCGATTGCATGTTGCGTTAACAGATTTCTTTGAAACGATAGCGTCGGCTGATTCGAAAATGTGCTTTTAGCAAGCAGCTTGTTTGCCGACATAACGCGCTCAGATAAAGCAATTTTTGTAGTTTAGGGGTTTACAACCGCCTAACCGGACCCCCGTATGAAAAAAAATAGTATTTATTATCCTTCCCTAATACTGTTTGCCCTTGCTGTTGCTTCCTGCAAAACCCAGGCTCCATCTACTACGTCCAGTTCAAAAATAGAGCAGAGCCAGGGAGTTTATCAATACCGCGACGAAGACCCAACCGTAAAGCCATTTTTCTCGGATCGGCAAGGTGTTATTGGGCGGAATGGTATGGTTGCCTCCGCACATCCCGAAGCCTCTCAGGTAGGTCTGGCTATTCTGCAAGCGGGCGGTAATGCGGTCGATGCTGCTGTGGCGATTCAGTTTGCCCTGGCTGTCGTATATCCCGGAGCAGGCAATATTGGGGGGGGAGGATTTATGGTGTATCGGGATAACGCAGGAAAAGCGTATACGCTCGATTATCGCGAAAAAGCTCCTGGTAAGGCCAGTCAGAACATGTACCTCGATTCGCTTGGCAATGTTCGGCAGGGACTAAGCATAAGTGGCCATCTGGCAAGTGGCGTACCCGGATCGGTAGACGGTATGGCCGAGGCTCACAAACGGTTCGGCAAATTACCCTGGAGCCAGGTAATACAGCCTGCTGTTGATCTGGCCGAAAAAGGCTTTGCGCTCACCGAACGGGATGCATTAGGTTTAAACCGAATCAAACCGGATCTGAATACGATAAATCCTGGCAAAACATACTTCCTGAAAAGCACAGTGCCAACAGACACGGTCACCTGGCATAAAGGAGATGTATTTGTTCAAGCCGATCTGGCTAAAACGCTGCAACGGATTCAGGGGCAGGGGCGGGCCGGATTCTACGAGGGCGAGACAGCGCGGCTGATTGCCGAAGAAATGCAGCGCGGGAAAGGCCTGATTACTGAAGAGGACCTTAAAAATTATCATTCCGCCTGGCGCGACCCGATTCAGGCGAAATACAAAAACTACAACGTTATCACGATGCCACCGACTTCCAGTGGGGGTGTAGCGCTCGTGCAACTGATGCGTTTTACAGAACCCTATCCGTTGCGTAAATGGGGCTGGAATCGTGATTCAACGGTGCAGGTCATGATTGAGGCTGAACGTCGCGTATATGCCGACCGGGCCAAGTTTTTAGGTGACCCCGATTTTGTGAAAGTGCCGGTTGACAAGCTAATGAGTCCGGATTATCTCAGCACGCGCTGGACTGATTTCTCGTTTGCTAAAGCAAGCGATAGTAAAACCGTAAAAGGGGGCATGATTCCCGGCTACGAAAGTCTCGAAACAACTCACTTTTCGATCGTCGACAAAGAGGGCAGTGCCGTCAGTATTACCACAACGCTCAATGGTGGTTATGGAAGCCGGGTTGTTATCGGTGGAGCTGGTTTCTTCATGAATAACGAGATGGACGATTTCAGTGTTAAACCAGGCGTTCCGAATATGTTCGGATTGATTGGCAATCAGGCGAATGCCATTGCGCCCAACAAACGAATGCTTTCGTCCATGACACCAACTATTCTGGAAAAAGATGGTAAGCTATTTATGGTGGTAGGAACACCGGGCGGATCAACCATCATAACCTCGGTTTACCAGACTATTCTGAACGTAATCGAGCACGGAATGACAATGCAACAGGCCGTCAATGCGTTGAAATTCCACCATCAGTGGCTTCCCGATAAGACTACATTTGAGAATGGGGCTTTCTCCGATGCTACCGTTCAGGCCCTGCAAAGTCGTGGCTATATACTCGAAAAACTGACGAACACCCTTGGTCGAATGGATTGTGTACTGATTCGTCCCGATGGTTCGTATGAAGGTGCATCGGACCCACGAGCCGATAATACCGCAAGAGGATATTAAAAGTCAATAGCGCGGGCGATCGGTGATCGCCCGCGCTATGGGTTAGTCCAGTACATTTTTCAATTGCTTGGCTTGCTTTTTATGTTTCTCGTCGTCGTCTAAAAGCTTTCTGGCGAAGGTTTTGACGGCATCATTAGGGGCGTGATCGCGGAGGTCGTCGGCAGAATCGAGTGCATCATCGTTCACGCTGATCATATTTTCGAGGTATTGTAAATCGAATTCAGTACCAGCCTTCATACCGGTTAGTTTGCCTAAATGGCCGTTGCTTTTGTCGGAGAGCCCGGTTGGCAGCGTGACGTTCATTTGTTTGGCAAGTGATTGCAGATTTTTATCGTCTTGCTGGTGATCATTCATGACCCGTTGCGCATACGCTTTCACTTCGGGATTGGTGGCTTTTTTGAGCGCAACCTTGCTCAGTTCGAATTCGGTCAGGCTACTATTGGCCAGCTCGACCATATTTTTACTGACACCTTTCGCTTCTTCTTTCGCATCATTGCTGACCGCGATAGCCTGTTTGTCAATTTTGTCGTTGTTGATTTTCTCGGCTTTTTCTGTGTTGTCGCTGCTCGATGAGCATCCATACGTGAGCATGAGGCCGACGAGTACTATTGAGAGTGAGGTAGTGGGTTTCATGGTGTTGATTCTGTTTTGTTGTTTTTAGGGCTTTCGCCAGGAGTCGTCGCGTGGAGCCGTGCCACGGTTACTCATATGCGCAAACAAACCGTGGCACGGCTTCACGCGACGGCTCCTGGCGAAAGCCCCGGTTTTATGACAACTCACTTTCAGTGCTCTTGTTTTTAGGGCGCTTGCAGCAATGTCAGCCAGGCGTCTTTAACCTTGTTATCTGCCAGCAACTGTTTCGCTCGCAGGTGCAATAAATCCGGCAAATACTGGCAACCGTAGCGTGCTTCATCAATTAACTCCTTCAATTGGTCTGATGCTCCGAATGCGCTTACTTCGTCGGCAGTTGGCAGGGCTATGAAACTGCCTAATTTGCCCAGATCGTTGCCCGACAGAATCGTGCTATTCCGAATCGAATGAGGAATCTGATCGATACCAATACCGATTTTAGGGCGGGCCACTTCAAAGAGTGCGTCGCCATGAGCGCGGGCGTACCAATCGCCACCCATCCGACCAATCAGGTCAAGGCGATGGGGATCAATGGCACCGGCTTCATTGAAAATCGTGTCGTGAATATGCGCCATCACGACTTCACAAATGACCAGATAGCCCGCGCCGGGAGTCTCATGAGCGGGCCGTTCATTCGTTGGAATAATCTGCCGGACTATACATTCGAATGCTGCCGGTGATTCGGCAACTCTGGGTGGACGAACCTGATCGGAGGGAATCGCCGTAAAGCCCGCTTTATCGAACTCATTGATACCGCGCTCAAACTCCGCACTAGCCAATGACACCTGCTCAACCATTGCGTAGTTGACTATATTGATGACCACTTCGCCAACTTCTTCCAGATTCAGGAGCGTGTGTTTTTTGTGGCCATGCCGGTTAATACTCGGGGCAAAAACCAGTGTGGGTGGGTTATACCCAAATACGTTGAAGAAACTGAACGGACTAAGATTGACCTGGCCTTTAGCGTCGATAGTGCTGGCAAATGCAATTGGGCGCGGGCCAATCGTGCCGATCATATACCGATAGAATTCGCTGGGTTGCAGATCGGCCGGATTAATGGTTTTGATCATGTCGGGATATGAATGGTAGGTCAATAAGACTACTGCTGTTTTTGGCTAATCGTTCCTGACACCTCGCCCAAATCAACCCGAATCCCTTCAGCAAAGCCCCATCCTTGTAAAATCAGGCTGTCGCCGTCCTCTAAAAACGTACGTGTCGTTTGGGCTGACAAATGTAAAGGCCGCGTACCATTCCAGCTGAGTTCGAGCAGTGAGCCGTATGAGCCGGGTGTAGAACCCGAAATAGTGCCCGTAGCCAGCACATCACCAATGTTGAGGTTGCACCCACCCACCGTATGATGAGCAATCATTTGCGCAAAGCTCCAATACAAATTCCGGGCGTTTGTGCGGCTAATCACGACGGCGTCGCCAGCCGCTGTGCGCAAAATGACTTCTAACTCTAGGTCAAAGTGAGAGGCTTTTGCACAGCGTAGATAGGGGAGAGGAATTGGTTCCTGCTGGATGCCCGTAACACGAAAGGATTCGAGGTCGTCGAGCGGAACAACCCAGGCAGATAGGCTCGATGCAAAGTTTTTTCCCAGAAATGGCCCTAGCGGCTGGTATTCCCAACGCTGAATGTCGCGGGCCGACCAGTCATTAAAAAGCGTAAGGCCGAAAATGTAGTCTTCGGCATCATCGACAGCGATGGAATTGCCTAGTGCATTGTTTTTGCCGATAATAAGCCCCAGTTCAAGCTCAAAATCCAATGCTTTCGACGGGCCGAAAACAGGCTGATTATCCGGGCCTAAATACTGCCCATTCGGTCGCTGGATAGACGTGCCGGATACCACAATGGAGGAGGCCCGTCCGTGATACGCCACCGGTAAGTGCCGGTAGTTGGGCAATAGCGGTTCGGCATTGGGCCGGAACATACGACCGACATTTTCGGCGTGGTGAATGCCCGCATAAAAATCCGTGTAGTCGCCAATACGCACGGGCAAATGCATCTTTGCGCGCGATTCGTCAATGAAAACCTGCTCGTAAACGTCTTTGAAAGCAGCGTTTTCATCACTCAACAACTCATTCAGGCGTTGTCGAATAAGCCGATGTCTTGGTTTTCCTAAAGCAATAAACTCATTCAGAGCCGGTTGGGCGAATACTGCCGGATCAATAGTCAGGTCATTAAAATAACCCAGTAGTCCGACTACTTCGAGGTCAAGAATTCGGCTGCCGTGTTTTAATCCTACGCGGGGCGAAGCAATATCGTAACTGAAAATGCCGTACATCGTGTCTGAGCCAATTTTCAGATTGTTTTCTGTAAATAATCCTGCCAGCTAATCAGGAGATTATTCCAGACTTTACTCACTGATGTTACTATAAATTGAATCCATGATCCGAACGAAATGCTGATAATCGTCGTCGCTTAAGTCGCCCCAGCCTTTTCGTCGCATAGCCGACACAACGGGCAGTACCTCGCTGTATTTGGCTTCACCGGCTTCGGTTAAATAAACCAGAAACTTACGCCGGTCGTTATCGGCCATGCGCCGTTCGGTCAGGCCCTTTTGCGAGAGAAGGTCAATGATTCGGGTAACGGTTGGGGCGTCTTTGGTTGTCATTTCCGAAATCGTGTTCTGACTAATGCCTGGATTACGATAGAGATGGTCAATGACAACCCACTGGTCCACCGTCAGCTCAAATCCAGCGTCGTTAAATTGCTTCTGGAGCGCATTCCTGATTTTCTTGATGGTGGTGTCAATTTTAAAAAAGTAGGCCCGGTTATCGGAGGGATGCGTCATCGGCAAATGTTATTGGTTAAAAATTATCCTTACAGAATCAATGGTAAGGATGCCCTAATAACGCGAAGCTAATGACAATAACGTTAACTGACTAATAACCCTTCCAGCGTCGCTTCGATTTCAGGAACTGAATGATACAGTTGCTCGTAGGAGTCGATAATAAAATACTGCATCTGGAAGTGGTCGATGATGTACGGTGTCCGGAGTAAGGTATCGACATGGTAGGGCAGCCGCTTCGGTTCACTGCTATACAGGCTATAAGTCGTTTCGCCAACAGACGATAAAATACCGCCACCATAAATCCGAAGGCCGTCCGTTTCCTGAATCAAACCAAATTCAACAGTATACCAATACAATCGGGAAATCATGTCAATCGCTTCTTCATAATCCACAAACCGCAGGGCAATGCGGCTCAAAGCGGCCAGGAAATCGCAGAAGGCCTGATTCGATAGCATCGGAACATGGCCAAACGTGTCGTGAAACATATCCGGTTCGGGCAGGTATTCCAGTTGATCACGCCGACGCAGCCAGGTCGTTGCCGGAAAGTTTCGGTTAGCCATCAACTCAAAAAACGCGCGGTTTGGTATTAAGCCCTTTACGGCACAAACCCGCCAGCCCGTCAGCGGTTGCAATCTTGGATTTAAATCACGGTCAAAATCAGGTATCCGGTCAGGCCGAAAACCCGTTGCCGAAATACCGTCCAGATAAGCCTGACTGGCTTTTCCCGGTAACTGCGCCATCTGCCGCTCGAACAACAGCTGCCATACCGCCTGATCGTCGGGAGTATATTGTGAATAGGTCTGGAACATGGTGAGTGATTAATTGATTGAATGATTAAATGATTGAGTGATTAGGCCTACTCGATCATTCAATCACTCAACCATTCAACATTAGTTACAACGTTCCCCGCATGGCCTGTTCGCGCTCGATGGCTTCAAACAGCGCTTTGAAATTGCCCTTTCCGAATGATCGGGCTCCTTTCCGCTGAATGATCTCAAAGAATAAGGTAGGACGGGGACAAACCGGCTTCGTGAATATCTGGAGCAAATAACCCTCGTCGTCTCGGTCAACCAGAATTCCCAACGATCGTAACCGGCTGATTTCTTCGTCGATAGGGCCTACCCGTTCGGCCAGATGGTCGTAGTAGGCATCGGGAACGGTCAGAAATTCAACTCCACGATCGTGCAGCGCCATGACGGTCTCAACAATGTTGTCGGTTGCTACGGCGATATGCTGAATACCCGGTCCGCCATAAAAATCCAGATACTCCTCGATCTGGGATTTCTTCTTGCCTTCGGCTGGTTCATTGATCGGGAATTTCACGCGCCCGTTGCCATTGCTCATGACCTTGCTCATGAGGGCTGTGTAATCCGTTGAAATGTCTTTGTCATCGAACGAAACAAGTTGCTGAAAGCCCATTACATCATGGTAAAAGTTCATCCAGACATTCATTTCATTCCAGCCGACGTTCCCAACCATATGGTCTACGTATTTTAACCCGACATTAGCTGGATGGTAATCGGGAGTCCAGGATTCATAACCGGGCAGAAATACGCCTTTATAGTCATTCCGTTCCACGAACACATGGATCGTGTCTCCATAGGCATGAATACCCGACCGCACCACATACCCGTGGGCATCCTGTTCGCGGGTTGGCTCCATAAACGCTCTGGCCCCCCGCTGAACGGTTGCTTCGAAAGCACTGGTCGCATCATCGACCCATAAGGCAACCACACGAACGCCATCGCCATGTTGGTCCAGATGTGTTCCTATTGGAGTATTGCCGTGCAAAGGAGACGTTAGAACAAGCCGGATTCTATCCTGTTGCAATACAAAGGATTCCCGATCTTTCAGACCCGTTGATAGCCCTGCATGGGCAACGGGCTGAAAGCCGAACGCTGTCTGAAAATAGTGTGCAGACTGACGGGCGTTGCCAACATAGAGTTCAATATAATCGGTCCCGTTGAGTGGCAGAAAGTCGGTTGTTTGAGGTACTAGAGTTTCTACTGCTTCCATTGTCTTTGTTGATTGATGTGTCATACCGGTGGCGTCGCTACAGGTCCAGCCATGATTTATAATAGGTCCCGTCATCAAGTTTCATCGCCTGTTCGGTGAGCATCAACGGGCGAAATGTGTCGACCATAACGGCGTATTCCTGCGTTTCTTTCTTGCCGATGCTGCGTTCCATGGCTCCCGGCGCTGGTCCGTGTGGAATACCGCCCGGATGTAGCGTAATGTGACCCGGTGCGATGTCGTTGCGCGACATAAAATCGCCATCCACGTAATAAATGACTTCATCGGAGTCAATATTGGAGTGGTTGTAGGGGGCCGGAATAGCCTTTGGGTGATAATCGTACAGACGCGGAACGAACGAGCAAACCACGAACGAATCGGTCTGAAACGTTTGATGCACAGGCGGTGGCTGATGTACGCGGCCCGTTATGGGTTCAAAATTTAACATAGAAAAACTATACGGAAAGTTATAACCATCCCATCCCACGACATCGAACGGATGGCTGGCGTAAACCAGCGAGTGAAGCGAACCTTGTTTTTTGATTTTTATCAGGAAATCGCCCGTTTCGTCATGTGTTTCCAGGTTGGCTGGCCGAACGATATCGCGCTCGCAGAAAGGCGAATGTTCGAGCAATTGCCCGAATTGGTTTCGGTATCGTTTAGGCGTATAAATCGGGGAATGAGATTCAACATACAGCAGCCTGGGCTGATGCTGTTCAAGATCTGCTGTATCAAATTCGATCTGGTAAATGGTTCCGCGCGGAATAACCAGGTAGTCACCGTATTGGAATGGGATTGAGCCAAATAGAGTCCGGAGTTTTCCTGATCCCCGATGCACGAACAGCATTTCGTCGGAATCGGCGTTTTTGTAGAAGTAGTCTGTCATCGACTGTCGGGGCGCTGCCAGGCCGAAAATCAGGTCATTGTTGATCAGCAGGGGAACCCGGCTATCCAGAAAATCATTAGCGGGTTCAATCTTAAAGCCAATCAGTTTGCGCGACAGCATATTTTTCCCCACTGCAACTTTTGGGGTGACATCGACGCTGTCGAGCATTTCACGAACCATCGTTGGCCGATGAACGTGATACAACAGTGACGACATTCCCTCGAAACCTATCGTACCGAACAATTGCTCGTAATAAAACCCCGAAGAGCTTCCAGACGGGGCAGTTTTCTCAAACTGCGTATGCCGTTTAGGGGGAATCTGGCCGAGCGTATGATAGAATGGCATAGGGTCTGGCAAACCGCACCGCTTGGCTGGTAACTGGTCAGCTGAGCGCAGCAAGTCGTTTGTTTATTGATGAACTAATATACTTGTTAAGGCAATTATTGTTTTACATACAATTATAACGCTAAGAACCTAAAATTGTATGTTATTGAGAAATAATTTTCTTAAAAACTGATTTGGCGGATAAGTCCAGTGATAAAGCCGTTAAAATTTTAGGGGAAGGTTATAAAAGGGGCCTTTTGATCTGGGCTAACGGATAGGGCGAACTTTCCATCAACCCGGAAGTGGGAGACATTGGCTAGAGGTCGTAGGGCGAAAGGGATAAGTTTGAAAAATAATACGACTCATTCAATTTGCCCACACCCTTTACCTAAACTTCACTCTGGATAAAAAGCCACAAGATTCATTAACTATTCACGCCCAGACTGGGACTTATTCAGAAGTCGTTCGCGGGTAAGATTTGAGTAAATATCGCCAAACGGAGCTGATCGCGAGGTAGGAAATCCAGTTTATATTACTGACAATTCGTTGCGTTCATTACTTTGCTGCAATACTCACTGGGATTAACGCCGAAATGTTTCCTGAATTCTTGGTGGAAATATTTTCGGTCTTCAAGAGCCTGGCGACCAATGTCGTCCTAAAAGCCGACATAAGGAACGGGAATTGGTACAACCTGGATAAGCGGAATACGAATGCTGCTGTTTCGGTCAACATATTTCAATTAGGCATTAATCACGGCAATCTACCCCATAAAATCCGCCAATGGATCAGATGCTAGTCGGATTGGTATTGTCGGACAGCCGATGCTGCTGATGGCTTTTAAAAAAGCGGGGAACTCGCTGATCATCCGCGCCCCATCAGAAACATGGGTCCAGTCTCGATAAACGACTTTGCCGGTTTGGGTATTGAGCCGCGCCACGGTGGCCATCGACGACGATTAATGTGAAGAAAACCTGGTGGCCTCGGAGTGGAAAAGCGTGAACCATACTGGTGGAAAAGAAGCCTTTGGAGAGTAGATTCTTCTTATGGGGATTTGTCGTGATCGGTATTTTTCTCCTCAATATGTATCTAACAAGACAGCATCCTACCGATCGATAGAAGTCAATTCAAATTCTCCAGAATAAACTCGGGTAACAGAAACTAATGATGGGCAAGAAACTCTCTAAAACTAGTGGAAACGCACAAACCTAAAAAAACAATGCCCCACAAGTTTTTGAATTGATCCAGATTTAGAAGCACATCATGGTTGATTTTTCTAAATAATCAGGATAGACTCGCCCAAATTTTCGAGTTTATCCACAATATACAAAGGCATGTTAAAATCATATCGCCTTCTTTGACTCTGGATGCTGTTTCTTCTTTTGGACAATGACACATCACATTGTAAGTGCCTGCACACCTAGAAAAACAAACGTAATGATGGAAAACCACTGACTACTACGTTTGCCGATGCAAAAGAAATTTAAAACCTGACTCAGAAGCATACAATTAAAGTCCTGGCCAATTTCAAAACGTCCTGGTATGCCGGCAACCAGGACATTAATGAGTTGATAAGAATTTATTTAGAATTATTCTACATAAAACAATTGTGGCAGATTATCTTTGCGCATTCTCTAGTTGTATGCCTGAAAAGATACTTTGTACCAATCCTATTAGAATCGATGAACAATCGTTTCGGGAGATGTATTTGCAGTATTGGGAGCAGGTGTTTAACGTTTGTTACAGTAATTTACGCGATGTTGAAGCTGCCAAAGGAATGGTGCAGGATATTTTCAAGTCGCTTTGGGAACGGCGCGATGAGCTGGAAATCACAACATCGGTAGAACGGTATTTACTTCGCTCGGCTAAGTTCAAGGTTTTTGAATACCTGCGAAACAGTAAGATTCGGCAGGAACACACGGCAAAATCAGTGGCTTATGAGTGTGCAGCTGCTAATAGTACCGAAAACGAGGTACTCTATAATAGCTTGAAAGAAAAGGTCAGTCATCTTGTTGATACTTTACCCGCCCAGTGTCAGAATGTGTTTAAAATGAGCCGCGAGCAGGGATTATCCAATAAGGAAATCGCTTCAATGCTTTTGATTTCGGAACGGGCCGTCGAGTACCACATTACCCGCGCCCTGGCAACGCTGAAAACTAATCTTTCTGAATACTTCATCTAGTTTATCTCCACGACTTACGGTTGTTCCTGATTTGTGCTACTTTTACTTAAAGCAGCTATTTTGCCGAAAGCGCATTCATGAAGATTAGTAAGGAACTTATCGAAAAATACCACAACGGCCACTGTTCTCCCGAAGAAATTAAGGCGGTAGAGGCCTGGCTTTTCGATGATGAATTCACCACCGAACCTACGTTACCGTTTCCCTTCGGCGAAAGCAAGACCAGGATTCAGGACGATATGTGGGAAGAAATATCGACGGTGCTTCCCTCCCGGCGAAAACCCACTGTGCAGTTTTTTTTCAGTCCATTCTGGCGGCAGGCCGCTGCTATTCTCCTGCTTGCGCTGGCCGGGCTTAGCGCTTATTTCGTTAAAAATCAGGCTACTGATTCCGGTGTGATTGTCGTCAATAACGTATCGGCAACCACCAATCAAGACCTTCAGGAAAGCGCCTATTCGCTATCTATTGGCCCCAAAAGCAATGTTGAAATCAACAATGAAACGGGACGTATTGAATTTTGCGGTGCCGTGATGATCAACCCCAAACGCGATCTTGAACTAACAATCCAGGGTAGCTGCACCCGACCCGACAAAGCAATCGAGAAAATGACCTTAAAAAAAGGCCAGAATTACATTGCGCTGAACTACGGCAATTCATCCAATGACAACGAGGTCATTATCCTTTCACAAGGTTCTCTCTCCGGTCTGCCACCTTTGATGCAGCGTCACCTTATGCGGCAGTTCAATATCTGAGAAGAGGGTATGAATGAGTTTTCCAGGAACTGTTTCGTTACAGTATTACTTTTTTTTGGCTTAAGTCAAATCATTACCTGTACGCCAGAAAGAGCTGGTGATGAGCGGAATGCAAAGAAAAAATACAGCCTTTATGTAATGATGAAGGATGGAACGGAGTATATCGTTCAAACCGATACGATTGACTCTGGCCATATCGACCCTATCGCTCAGGGCGCCCGAGTAACTCCTTCCCGAATTTTTTATGAACTGATTGTTCATAACAACAGCTACTACCGACTCAGCTGGAAGAACGGCCAATTCGTACGGAACACGATTATAAACAAGCAGTACGCCCAAACTGACTCGATTCAGTTAACGGGTACCTGGAGTGTTGACAACTACAACTGGCTCGGCGACACGCTACTGATCATGGGGCACGACTCCCAACATTCGAAAGCACGGTACGCTAAAATTACCTTTGATCCGATGAAGGCTATGGAGGGAGTGATTGACCTTCCGGCTCCAGCGAACGGGTTTAACTCCATGTCTATTGGTTTCTCTACGTTTTTGAACGGCAACCTGTATTTGGGGTATACCTATCACAAATCCGACTTAAACCGCTACACCACCAGTGATACGTTGTACGTAGCCGAGTTAACCTATCCCGGTCTAAAAACCATCCGCACCTTTACCGATACCCGCTCGACCTACCCTGGTGGCGTCAATACGCGTCAGTCACATTTCTTTACGGACGAGAAGGGTGATTTCTATTTTATTTCCTGTCCGGGTATTGCGTTGGGCAACAATGCGTTAAAGCCGACCGGCATTTTTCGCATCAATAAGGCAGACGGAGCACTCGATCCAGATTACTTTTTCAATCTCTCAGCTTCACCCATTCATAACCACGGTTACGGATTCTGGTACATCGGGAATAACAAAGCGATTGTCCGTACCGAACGGAAAGGCCTTTTTAAGGGGATGCAGGATCATTACCTGGTTCCGCATTTCGATTTTTACGTACTCGATCTGGCCAAACAAACGACGGTCCGTCTTGATCTCCCGCTCGATAAAGGAACGGCCCGCAATTGCATCCTGGTTGAAAAGGGATTGGTCTATATTGCTGTCAACCCCAACTCAGGTGGCAACTACATCTGGATTTACGATCCTAAAGCCGGTTCGCTACGTAAGGGTCGCCACTTCGACGACCAGGTTGATTACATCCTGCGGCTAGACCGGCTGAACCCTTGACAGGGTAATATTGCCGAGTAGTACAAATTTCGTAATGCGCATTTTGTACTTAAATTGCGTCAATTGGCATGTTATGGCAATAGTATAACAAAACAATACGCAGATTGACAACGACAAACGCTTTAATCCAGCGAATAGCGCATAATTCGAATTGTGAGTGAATATACAAATCGACAAATCCTTTTTTGAAAGTATCAGACAGTTACTGCTAAAGGCGCAAACTGGCATTGTCAAACAGGTCAACCACATTATGGTCCAGACCTATTTTGAAATGGGGGAACAGATTGTGGAGCAGGAACAGCATGGCCAGCATACGACAGATTATGGCTCGTATGTTTTAACCGAATTGTCCAAACACCTTAATGCTGAATTTGGGAAGGGTTTTTCGAGGAGAAATCTTGAACTGATTCGTAAGTTTTATATCACTTATAAGAATGCGAAATCGGTGATTTCGCAAAGTCTCAGCTGGACGCATTACATCCATTTGATGCGTATCGACAACGAAGATGAACGAAGCTTTTACCAGATAGAAACTGAAAACAACCAATGGAGCGTGCGTGAGCTGGAAAGGCAAATCAACTCCGGATTATTCCAAAGGCTGCTCGTCTCCAAAGACAAAAACAAGGTAAAAGACCTAGCGCTCACCGGACAAATATTAGAAAAACCGCTGGACGCGATCAAAGACCCTTATGTTCTTGAGTTTTTGAACATGAGCGAACAAAGCACTTACTCCGAATCGCAATTAGAGCAAGCATTGATCGATAGGCTCGAACATTTCTTATTGGAATTAGGCAAAGGCTTCACGTTTGTAGGACGACAGGTACGATTCACGTTTGAGGAAGAGCATTTTCGGGTAGATCTGGTGTTTTATAATCGTTTACTAAGGTGTTTTGTGCTAATCGACCTTAAAATCGGCAAACTCAAACATCAGGATTTAGGCCAGATGCAAATGTATGTGAATTACTACGACCGGTACGTTAAGACAGAAGATGAATTGCCCACTATTGGTATCATCCTTTGCAAAGACAAAAAAGACGCCATAGTAGAGATCACCCTGCCTAAAGACAACAAACAGATTTTTGCCAGCAAATACCTGTTGTATCTTCCAAATGAAGAGGAACTGAAAAGATTATTAGAGTAATCCAACTCAGGTGGCAACTACATCTGGATTTACGATCCTAAAGCCGGTTCGCTACGTAAGGGTCGCCACTTCGACGACCAGGTTGATTACATCCTGCGGCTAGACCGGCTGAACCCTTGACTAAAAAAAATTCAACTTTTTTCTCTCCCTGACCTTCGGGAAGTTGGCGGTGACGCTACTCATTGGTTGATAGCTACTTTTTATATCAACCAATGCAACCTGTCAAATCTGTACTTTTTCAGTTACTAATTCCTCTCTGGCTACTGTCGTTTGCGGCTTCCGGGCAAAGCGTCGCGGTGCTTTCGGGTTATGTCAAATCCGAATCGGGTGTAGTCATTCCTGGCGCTACCGTCGCCCTTAAAAATACAGCTTACGGCACCACCTGCGATGCGAACGGCTTCTATTCATTCGTATCGATCAAGCCGGGCAACTATACCATTGGTAGTTCGGCCATTGGTTACCTGCCTGTTTTCAAGGAAATTACGATTAAGTCCCGCCAGTCCCAAACGGCAAATTTCAGCTTAAAGGAGAATCAGCAAAACCTGAATGAGGTTAGTGTTTTTGGCAAGACCGAGGTCCAGCAGGTAAAAGAACAGGCCTTTACGGTCAATGCCATCGAGACTAAGCAATTTGCCAATACGACGGCCGATCTGAATCAGATTCTGAATCGTAGCGCGGGCGTACGTATTCGGGAGCAGGGCGGCCTGGGGTCCAATTTCAATTTTTCAATCAATGGGCTTTCGGGCAAGGCGGTCAAATATTTCATCGACGGTGTGCCACTGGAAATTCTGGGTAGTGCGGTATCGCTCAATAGCATTCCTGTTAATCTGGCCGAACGGATTGAAGTCTACAAAGGCGTCGTGCCTGTACAACTGGGTTCCGATGCGATGGGCGGAGCTGTGAACGTAATCACGAACCAGCGTCAGCAAAATTATCTGGACGTCAGCCATAGCTACGGTTCGTTCAATACGCATCGGTCGGCGCTGACGGGGCAGTACGTTCATAAACCAACGGGCATCACCCTCAAAGCCAGCGGCTTCTACAATTACTCCGACAATACCTACAAAATGAAAGGAGTGGAAATCCTGGAAGGTGGCAAACGAGTCGGAAACGAGATCACCGATCTGACAGGGGCTTCTTTTGTGGTGGCCGATGTGCCTCGGTTTCACGATCACTACCAATCGGCCATGGGGCAGGTGGAAGTGGGTATTTCCAACAAACGCTGGGCTGATGTTTTCTACGCAGGATTTGGCTATTCGGAAGGGCAGCAGGATTTACAAACTGGTTTCGAGCAGACCATTGTATATGGCAACGTGACCCGAAAAAGCAAAGCCTCAACGGCTACGCTACGCTACAAAAAGAATGATTTGCTGGTGAAAGGACTCGATCTGAATCTGTTCGCATCGCGGTCAAAAGACACCTACATCACCGCCGATACACTTTTCCGGCAATATTACTGGGATGGTTTCTGGACGGCCAAAGCCGCCAGCGAAATGGGTGGCATCAAGTCGCTTTCCTACATTATTCGCCCCCGAACATTCATGCGGGCCAATCTGAGCTATGTGCTGAACGAGCAGCATTCCTTCAACCTCAACTATACCCTCGACCATCTCAAAAACGAAAGCTACAATTCGCTATTGGTTTCGGGCGACGATATGCCGGGCCTGATGAGCAAGCAGATCATTGGTTTCGCCTATCAGCAGGAATTTCTGGACAAACGGCTGACTAACACTTTTTTTGCCAAATACTACGGTCTGGGGCTGGAGCGAAAAAAATACGTTGACCTGGCCTATCAAACCCTGAATACCCATTTCGACAAATACGGCTATGGCCTGGCATCGCGCTTTAAAATTCTGCCTGATCTGGGTATCAAACTATCGCTCGAACGGGCTTACCGCTTACAGGAAGTGGAAGAAGTATTTGGCGATGGCCTGAACGTTCAGCCTAATCCTGACCTCAAACCTGAAAGCAGCTACAACGCCAACCTGGGTGGTTATTACGGTTTACGATTTAACAAACACCGCTTTTTTGCCGAAGCTTCGGGCTTTTACCGCGATGCGCAGGATTTCATCTATCCCGTTCCCGACCAACGGTCGAAGGCGCTAAAAAATGAGAATAAATCGAGTGTGCAGGTTACGGGTTTTGAAGCCGAGTTACGCTACGACTACGCCGATCTGCTTTCATTCAACATCAATGCTACGTATCAAAGTGCGGTCAATATGACCAAGTTTGGTAGCACCAGTTCCACGGTCTACGAGGCAACCTACAAGAACAAGATTCCGAACCAACCCTGGTTTTTCGGCAATGCCAATCTGAGCCTTGGCAAGAATAACGTTTTCGGCAACGGCACTCGGCTGCAATTTAACTGGTACACCCAGTATGTACACTGGTTCTATCTGACCTGGGCGGCCTTTGGCAATGTAAACGGCAAATCGAGCATTCCCAATCAATTGATCCACAACGCTACGTTGAGCTACTCCTTTCTTAACGGTCGCTACAACATTTCGGGTGAGTGCCGCAACCTGACCGATGCACTGGCTTTCGACAATTTCCGACTGCAGAAACCCGGACGAGCTTTCTCGGTGAAACTCCGCTATTTTCTTAAATAACAACCTCTCGTTTTATACTAATCAATGCAATGAACCGATTTCTCAATTTCCCTGTCCAAACAATTCTGATCGCCCTGCTCGCATTCCTCCTGAATGGCTGTAGCAGTAGCAATGATACACCAGCACCGCAGGAAGCGGGCACCTATTCTGCCGTACTGGCGGTGGGCTCCTGGCCAAATATTGCCTATTACATCGCCGATATTCCGTCGCTGACCTCTGGTACGATCAGCCTACAAGGCAACGGCGCTGAAATGACCGGTAAGGTGTACGCGCAGGACATCATCCAGAAAAATGGATTTTATTACCATGCCAATTTTGGCAGTGGCCGGTTGGGTAAGTATCATGTTGCCAATGGTGCTGTAGTGGTCGATAAAGAAGTACCCTTTACGTACCTCAACTGGAGTTCCTACGCCTGGGTCGATGATCAAACACTGGTCATTTTCGGTACGGGCGAAAACGCGGGTAAAAATGAAGGCCGTTACGCGGTCATTAAAGTCGCCGACATGACCGTTACGACGGGCAAGCTCGATTTAAAGGCATTTCCGACGGGCTTCGATACGTATTCGATGGGCTTTGCTGAATATCGTGCCGGTAAGTTGTTTCTGGGATACAGCTTTGCGTCATCCGATTTTTCGACATACCCAATTATGCCAGTCTATCAGCAGTTGAGTGTAGCGGTCATTAATGCATCGACAATGGCCGTAGAAAGTACTATCTCGGATATACGCTCGACCAATCCCGGCGGGCCAACCGTCTATGCGCCCGCTTCTTTCCAGGATGAGGGCGGGGATATTTACTTCATGACCGACCCGGTTTATAACTACGATTACAAATCACCTTCAGCCGTTTACCGGATCAAGAGTGGCAGCACGACGCTGGATCAGTCGTACTACTTCGATTTTTCGTCTAAAGTTAACAAAGGTATGGGCGCAGCCATGTGGTATGTCGGCAACGGCAAAGCCATTGTTCGCACACGTGTAGCTGGTGAGTCGATTGATGCCGATCATTCCTTCTCGGTGATCGATGTTAAAACCGGTGCCTTTGTTAAAACACTGGCTCTACCTGTCGATAAAGGCGAACGAATGGTACAGGCCGTAGTTGTAGAAAATGGCAAAGCGTACATCGCCGTCAACGCGGCCGATAAAGACTACATCTGGGAATACGACCCAACTGCCGACAAGCTGACCCAGGGCGCTGAGTTCGTGGGGGGTATCAACTACATTCTTCGTCTCGAAAAAACGAAATAATTGTTCTGGTCGCCCGCTACGTAGCGGGCGACTTAACCTTGCTATCATGATCCTGAAAAAAATCAATGCCTGGCTGCACTTATGGCTTGGCCTGGCATCGGGCATCGTTGTTTTCATTGTATCGATCACGGGCTGTATTCTGGTCTTCGAGCAGGAGCTTAAGCCACTGACCCAGCCCTGGCAAAACGCGAAACGGCCTGCCGAAGCCGTCTACCTGCCTCCGTCGGCGATTCAGCAGAAAATGAAAACCGCTTTCCCCGATAAAACGATGTCAAGTATCTGGTACCAGGGGCATGGGCGGACGGCTAAAGTTACACTGGATTCCGATTCACTGATCTTTGTCAACCCCTACACGGCTGCAATTACGGGCATCGTCGATCATGAAGATTTCTTCCATTTCATTCTGGAAGGGCATACCGGGCTTTGGGTTGAAGGGAAGGTTGGCCATCAGATCGTATCCTGGGCGACGCTGATTTTTTTCGTATTACTGATTACCGGGCTGATTTTGTGGTGGCCCAAAAAATGGAACAAAAGCAACCGGGAAAAGAGCTTTTCCATCAAATGGAAGGCCCGATTCAAGCGACTTAATTATGACCTGCATAATGTGCTGGGCTTTTACTCGCTGATTATTGCGCTGGTTCTTACCCTCACCGGCCTTATCATGGGCTTTCCCTGGGTCAACCAGGGTGTCTACTGGCTCGCATCGGGTGGTGGCGCTCCGGCTCCTTACCAACGGGGCGTATCCGATACAACGCAGGTTGCCCTGAAAAACGGCCTGAAAAACGTGGATTTAGCGTTTAAAAATGGCCTCGAAGAACTGGGCGTTTATAACAAAGATGCCATCATTGTTTCGATTCCAGACAGCCCCGCCGAAGCCATTTACGTTTGCACGGACATGGACAAAGGCTCCTGGCGCGATATTTACCTCGATCAATACACACTCAGGGAATTACCTTCTACGGCCCTTCAGATCGACCAACTGAACTTTGCCGACTGGCTCCGTCGGACCAACTATGCCCTGCATGTAGGGGCCATTGGCGACATGCCGACCAAGATTATCTATTTCATTGCCAGCCTGATTTGCGCCAGTTTACCCATCACCGGCTTTTACGTCTGGTGGGGCCGCCGTGGATTCGGCAACCGTGGACTCGGGCAGCGAAAAAAGCCCAGACCGGCTTCCCGTAATCGTTCAATTCGTTATGAAGTATAACTTTCTCCTGTCTTCCATTCTCTTCTTTTGCTTCACCCACTCAACACCTGCTAACGCCCAAAAGACATCACCTTACCTTATCAAAGGCATCATTGCCGATTCCCTGACCCAAAAACCAATCGAATTTGCCACCATCGGCATTCAGGATGCGTAGAAAAAAGTCATAGCGTTAACGTATTCCGACGAAAATGGCGTTTTCAAGTCCGCCGATATAACCGAGGGTTCTTATTTTCTGAATCTGTCATTTGTCGGATATGCGCCTAAAATCATTCCCTTTTCGGTTTCTCAGGCATTATCCATCGTTGATCTCAATACCATTTACCTCAAGGCAGAGATCAAACAACTAACGGCCGTCACCGTAACGGGTACGCGCCAGCTGGTCGAACAGCAGCCGGGTATGCTGATCTACAATGCCGAAAAGGACATTAGCAATCAGGGTGGAACGGCCGCTGATGTACTCCGCAAAGCGCCCATTCTGAATGTCGATGCGGCTGGTAACGTAACGATGCGCGGCAACCGGAATCTACGCATTCTCATCAATGGGAAATATTCGGGGCAAATGGCACGTAGCGCAGCCGATGCACTGAACATGATGCCCGCCAATTCGATCAAAGCCATCGAGGTAATTACCAGCCCATCGGCTAAGTATGATGCCGAAGGAGCCGCCGGGGTAATTAACATCATCACCAAAAAAGGACAGCAACAGATGAGTGGTACGGTAGAAGTGGTAGCGGGGAATCTGGAACAGGCCATCAATCCGCGTATTTCGGTCAGCCGCGATAAATGGAACGTCAGCTCCTACCTGCATATCCACCAGTTTCGGAACAGGGAAGAAGTTAATCTGAACCGATTGACGTTCGAAAACGGAACCCCAACGGGCCGGATTCAACAGGACGTTACCCGGGATAATACCAAGCCACACGGCTCGGGTGATCTGCAAATTGAGTTTACCCCCGACTCTACGAATGTGTTTCACTTTTCTGTGAATGGATGGCTGGGCAACTGGCCAAACAACAGCGATCAGCACAATCGTCGCTTTGCAGCGAATGGTACGTTGCTGGAAGACTTTCGCCAGAACGTTACGACCAAATCGCCTAACCGGGGAATCGACCTAAACCTGGGCTTCACGCACAAATTCAGAAAACCGGGTGAGGAGCTTTACATCATGGCGCAGCATACTAATTCTGTAGATGATTATTACTATGATGCCCGGCAAACGGATGTCGATCAGCAACTTCTCTACCGTGAAGTGAACGACAACCATACCAACAATCAGGAATGGACATTACAGACCGACTATGTTCGACCTTTTGCGAAGCGTAGTCAACATGCCTGGGAAAGTGGAGCCAAATTAATTCTCCGCGACAATCGCAGTACGTATCAGCTATGGGCCAGCCAGATTGAAAATCCCAGCCAACTGGTGCCAGTAGCGTCACGTAGCGACCTGTTTACGTATTCTCAAAACGTATTGGCGGGGTATAGTCAGGTTAAGTTAAAATGGCAAAATGGCTGGGCACTACACGCCGGAGCCCGCCTGGAAGGTACGTTTCTGAAAGGCCGACAACAGAATCAGAGCATTACCTTTCGCAATGAGTTCTGGAATTTTGTTCCGAGCGCAACCCTGTTTAAAAAGCTGAACGCCAACAACAATCTGACGCTGAGCTACACCAAACGCATTTCGCGACCTTCCATCTGGGATTTAAATCCTAACCAGAACTCACAAGACCCCAAGAATATCGAAATGGGTAACCCGGCGCTTCGTCCCGAAGGAGTAAACCAGCTAGAATTCACGTATGCACTCCAAACCGACTCCGATTTCTTTCTCAATGCATCGCTATTTGGACGGGAAACCAGCAATTCCATCGAAAGCATTATTCGAATTGACGCAGCAGGAATTGCAACCACCACCAAACAGAATCTGGCGTCGAACCGGCAATTCGGCCTTAATCTATCCACCTCATTCAACGTACTGCCTAACTGGAAAATCAACAGCAATGCCAACCTGCGGCATGCCCGTTTCCAGAGCGGAGCAGTGGCGATCAGCAACAGTGGTATGGCCTGGGGTATCAATGTAAACAGTAGCTGGAAATTTCCAAACCAGTTTAGCCTACAAGCCTACAGCGACTACGATGCCCGAAGTGTGACCTTGCAGGGTTACGAAGGCTCCTGGTTTTACTATAGCTTTTCGGCCAAAAAAGAATTTCCTGCGCGAAAACTGACCGTTACACTTACCTCTGTCAGTCCCTTTGGCGGCTACATTAGTCAGACGGGACTCACACGAGGCACCGATTTCGAAACCACCATTCAAAACCGGTATCTGATGCGCACAGTCCGTCTTTCGCTGAACTGGGAGTTCGGCACCCTATTCAAAGCAGATAATAGCCGGAAAATCAATAACGACGACCAGAAGAACACAAAGCGTGGTGGCTGAATTAAGGTTGATGACTATTGGTGAGGTATGAGCCAATTATCTAAGAACCAAATTTACAAACATGGTTGGCTATCGCCGACATCAACCAATTTCCTGAAAGCTTTGCGGATTCGGGAAATTTCTCAGCAACTTCTCTACTGCATTTTATAACGCCCTGATCACTAATCAGGTGACAAGAGGTAGAATAATAACACCAGTCGTTTGCACGGGTTATTATTCTACCTTAAGTTTGTGATGTTATTTATAATTGGTCTAAATAAATATAACGATTAAAAGTATCTTTTGAATCAAGTCAAGTAACGAACAATAAGCATCCTGATGCGCACTTAAAGTGGTTAACGACTCACTGAATTTCCAGTGAGTGATTTACTGATTCTTGTGTTTTCATTACCCAGTTCAGTCAATAAAAATCCGGTGCACTGTCGCCAAACCTTACACCGGATATCCGTCAATTCATTCTCCAAAACGATTAACAGAGTAAACAAAAGTATGAAACAGTTTAAGTACCTAATCAGTAGGTTACCCATTTGTGTTTTTCTACTCCTACCGTTTCTTCTGTCGCTTCACAGCGCTTACGCTGAAACGCACGCTTCAGAAGCAGGCAGGGGGGCCATTAGAGGAACTGTTCAAACCGCAGACGACAAGCCTGCGGGATTCGTAAACGTTACCATCAAAGGGCTAAATAAAGGCTCGGTAACGAATGAAAACGGTGAATATCTGATAAAAAACGTACCAGAAGGCGCACAAACGGTGGTGGTTCAGTTTGTTGGCTATTCACCGGTGGAACTGACTGTGGATGTGGTCGCTAATAAAACGACCATTGCGCCTACGATTAACCTGAATGAAGATTCGAAAGTGTTAGAGGAAGTATTGGTCAGGGGAAATCAGAATAAATTTGCGGCTAAAGAATCGGATTACGTAGCAAGGCTACCCATCAGGAACCTCGAAAATCCGCAGGTCTACACGGCAGTCAACAAGGAGCTGATTAGCGACCAGGTAGTTACTGATTTTAAAGATGCGTTACGAAATGTTCCCGGCGTAGCGCCCAACAACAACCCGGCGGGTGGAACGGGCGCTACCATCCGTGGATTTACGGCAACCACAACCATTCGTAATGGGATGGCCGTTCAGATTTACCAGTCGGATGTTATCAATCTGGAGCGGGTTGAGGTCATCAAAGGGCCATCTGGTACGTTGTTTGGTTCCAGTTTGATAAGTTTTGGGGGCTTGATCAATCAGGTCACTAAAAAACCGTTCGAAACCTTCAAAGGCGAGGTATCCTATACAGCAGGAAGCTACGAACTGAGCCGATTTACAGCCGATATAAACACGCCGTTAAACACAGATAAAACGGTTTTATTCCGGGTGAATGCCGCTGCACATTCAGAAGGCTCTTTCCAGAATTTTGGTCATAATCGTCGCTTCACGGTTACGCCCAGCCTGTCGTATAAAGTCGATGATCGGCTATCGTTTTTATTCGATGCGGAACTGAATTCGACGAATCGGTCGACGGTGGCGTATTACCAGACCTTGAACCGGACATCCTATCGCAATTTCAAGGATATTCCCATTAGCGTCAGTACATCGTTGGGGGGTGAAAATATTGATGCCGACCTGACGTCATTGAACTACTCGGCTGGCGCAAAATACATCCTTAATAAACAATGGACGTCGCAAACCACGGTAGCCATTGGTACGAACCGGATTGAACACAGCAATCAGATTTACCCAAACTGGACCAGCGACACAACCTTTAACCGAAATATATCCAACTATGGACCACGGATTTTTACATCAATTAATGCGCAGCAAAACTTTGTAGGCAATTTTCAGATGGGTAGTATCCGGCATCGTTTGTTGGCAGGCGTCGATTTATACACGTTTTCGAGCCAGCTACGATTCACGGACGTAGGCACTTACGATGTCATCAATACAAAGCGCCCGATTCCCGGCATCAATCTGGAAAAGGTAAACGCCTTAATCGCGACTAAAACCAATTCGAATAACGAGACGAAGCTTAGTACCTACAGCGCCTATGCATCCGATGTGATCAATCTGACGCAGAATCTGATTGTGATGCTGAGCCTGCGGGTTGACCGTTTTGTGAACAATCCGACCATTACCAACGGAGTTGCTGGCACCAACAACTACCAGCAAACAGCGCTCTCGCCCAAATTTGGGTTTGTCTATCAGCTTGTGCCCGAGCAGTTGTCCTTCTTTGGCAATTACATGAATGGATTCCAGAACGTAGCGCCTGTGGTGCAGCCCGATGGCACTACGTCGGTTTTCAAACCACTCAATGCCAATCAATGGGAGGTGGGCGTAAAAGCAGAAATCGTCAATCGGAAGATGAGCGGAAGCATTAGTTATTATGATATTGCCATTAGCAATGCTACCCGTGTCGAAAATAGTTTCGTCCTCCAGGATGGCTCTCAGAAAAGTAAAGGCTACGAAATCGAATTGATTGCCAACCCGGTAAGGGGCCTCAATATCATAGCTGGCTATTCTAAGAATGAAAATAAGGTCGTTAAAGCAGCCGATTTCGTAGGCAATTTTGTGGCGCAGTCACCCACAAATTTCGGTAATCTCTGGGTGACGTATAAGTTCTCCGGCAAAGCACTGCGTAACCTCGGCTTGGGAATCGGCGGCAATCACGTGTCCTACTGCTATTTCGACGCGGCAAACCTAATTACCATTCCTGGCTATACGCTGCTCAACGCGTCGGTATTCTTCGACCAACCGAAGTGGCGAATTACGCTCAAAGGCAATAACCTGACCAATGAAGCCTATTATTCGAACTGGGCTTTGCCGCAACCCCTGAAACAATTGTCGGGCTCACTGACATTCAAGTTCTAGCATCTGATGGAGGTTCGTAGATCGACATTGAGCGTCGATCTACGAATCTCCATCGAAAACCTCCAACCTCTTAGTAGTTATGGCCCGGCAATCGACGGAAAAACCAAAACGTTCTCTTTTTAGGCGGATTAACGAATGGCTCCATTTATGGCTGGGGCTAGCGTCGGGCATCGTCGTCTTTGTGGTATGTCTGAGCGCCTGTTTTTGGGTGTTTCGATACGAAGTCTGGTATTTTACGGAAACGTATCAGCGGGTTGAGCCTCAAAATCGTCCGTTTCTGGCCCCCTCCCTATTGCTAAAAAAAGCCCAGACATTTGCGCAAAAAGCCGAAGGAAAGTCCGTTACGCTGATGGGTATTACATACGGAGGGCCGAATAAATCAGCTTTCGCCAGCTACAAACCCGCCGAAGGTAAATTCTATTCCATTTTCTTGAATCCGTATACGGGTGAAATAATTCACCATAAGAAAGGGCCCTCGAAAGCCGAAGCATTTTTCATTTTTGCCCGAAGCGGGCATCGCTTCTTCTTCCTGCCGCCAAAAATCGGCAGCCCGATCGTTGGAAGTGCGTGTATCATTTTTGTCATTCTGATGATTACGGGGCTCATTTGGTGGTATCCGAAAAAATGGACGAAATCGACCCGCGAAAAAAGCTTTACCATCAACTGGAAGGCGAACTGGAAGCGGGTTAATCTGGACTTACATAACGTACTGGGATTCTATGCGTTGCTGGTCTGCCTGGCCTTAACGATTTCGGGGATTGTCTATAGTTTTAGCTGGTTCGACAACGGGTACTATTGGTTGTTAACGGGCAAAACCCAGACCGGTCATCATGGTCTATCGGACGAACACCCCTTCTCCGACACCACCATAACCACTCGCACGTATTCGCAACCGGAAGATATACTATGGCAATTGATTCGCCGGGAGCATCCGGGCAATTTCGGTCGGTTGAGCCTATCCTTTCCTGAAGAGGCCAAAGACCCTTTCGAGGTGACTATTAATCCGGAAGACGGCACCATTTATAAAACGTTCACCCGCTTTTTTGATCAGAAGACCCTAAAAGAATTACCATCGGATGAATCACGACGGTATGAAGAACTATCTGCTGGGGAAAAGCTTTACCGGATGAATTTTGATATTCACGTTGGCCAGATTTGGGGTTTACCCACGCGAATTCTGGCATTTTTCGTCAGTTTGATCGGTGCCAGTTTACCGGTGACCGGCTTTATTATCTGGTGGTTCCGGGGAAAGAAATCAAAAAAGACTCCCAAATCTTCCGGAAAAGAGGCCAATGTGTACCTACGGCAGTAGGCTTGAGGCAAATCATCCCACCCAGGTTTGACTCGTAAGTAGCGGATAGTCATTGAAAAAATTAATCAGATTACAGTTCGCGAAGGAAAGAACCATAAAGAGATCTGTAAATTGGAATTCGTTGGCTCCCTAAAATGACAAAGTCATTTTAGGGAGGTGGATTTCTTGCTTCCCTGTGGCTTCAGCCAAAATCGGGCAATGACCAGTAGTGGAATACTTAGTGTAAGCCAGGAAAGGACATCCCAAATTGTATCGCCGACCAGTGCTGATATAAGCCCTCCAAGGCTAATAATCCCCAGCAAAAGAGGTATTGTCCAGATGTGCCAGAACCGATTAGTCATGTTGTTCCTCTTCCCGTAGGCTAAGCGTTAATATTTCGGCCTCTTCAACTTGTTGGCTGGTTTTGTCTCCCTTTGTTTTACCTGTTCGGACAATCTGCGCTCTGGTGGCTTTATGCCGGGCAAACCATAAGTATAGGCCACTAATGAGGACAACAATGGTAATGATGTCAAATAATGCCCAGATGATTTTCAGGGGCAACCCGCCATAGTCGCCAAAATGCAACGGTTCCGACACGAATAAAGCATTTACGTACCAGGGCATAGAACGCATATCGGTTAATTTCCCGGTTTTGGCGTCAATAAGAGCAGGTTTTAATAGCCGCTCCGTTAAGGGTGTATCGCCACGCATGAAAACGGCATAGTGGTGCTGGCTGGAATACGGCGTACCTGGAAAGGCAACAAACGATGGATTCATGTCGGGAGCAGCTCCACTGGCCACTTTCATGGCCTGATCAAGCGGGCTAAGTTTTCCCGTTAGCGGACGGGCATCCTTGTAAGGGGCTACCATCTGAGCCAGTTGCCCCTGCTGCCAGAGTGCCAATACCACTTCAGACAGAGTATTGATAACACCCGTTAGCCCGACCACCGTCGCCCAGACGACGGTGACTACCCCCAGCAGGTTGTGCAGGTCGAGCCATTTGAGCCGGGTTGACTTCTCGGTGCGGACCATACCAAAATTAAACCGACGCATAATCGGGCTGTATAACATTAGCCCGGAAAGGATTGCAACGACGAACAGTATGCCCATCAGCCCCAGAAATAACTTCCCCCCAATGCCCATGAACATGTCCACGTGGAGCTGAAGCATCACGTACATAAAACCTTCCTGAAGATTCGGTTCTTCGAGCACCTTTCCTGTCCGTTCGTCGAGAATGACGAGTTGATAGTTATCTGCCGGGGCCGTCAGCGAATCCGATAGTGTGAACGTCATCGTGTTAGGTTCATGCTCGTCCCAGTAGGTATAGCGGATTACTTTTTTCGGAAATCGTTGGCGGATGATCTGAGCCAGTTGTTCCAGCGGCAGTTTTGGGGTTCCAGCCGATAGGTGAGGAGCTAGATGGGGCTTTCCTTCCAACTCATCAATTTCTTCATGGAAGATTAAGGGTAAGCCCGTCAGACACAGCATCAGCAGGAAAGCCGTACAGATCAGGCTGGTCCATTTATGAATGTGAAACCAGGCCAACACTTGTTTTGTGGTGCTCATAATCGACATCGGTTTAAGCCCAATTGCTAAAGCCAGTGGTTTTAAAGTCCTAAAATTTATAGCTGATACTACCAACCAAACTTCTCAATTTCTGCGGATTGGCTGTCGTATACCCAATCCAGTACTGTTGATTGGTAAGGTTATCGACCTTAGCTGAAATCCGGAATTTCGGCCGGTCGTAAAAGGCGGAGGCATTCAATACCGTATAGGCGGGTAGTATAAATTCGCCCATGCTGATACTGTTGAGGATTTTGTTGTCGCTGGCATAATTGCCACCGAAACCAAAGCCCAGCCCTTTCAACAGGTAATCGGGTAAGCGATAACTCAGCCAGAGGTTGGCCAGCACGGGCGACGAAGCTGTAGTAGGCCGGCGACCATTCACATCGGCATCCGCTTTTTCCAGCTTTGAATCGTTGTAGCTGAAACCAGCCACCACATTAAAGCCGCTGAAGGGGTTGGCAATAATATCCACTTCAACGCCTTTACTCACTTGCTCGCCATCCTGTGTCTGCGCAAATTTGGCAGCTGCTAATGGATTAGGATCTGTGCGCAATAGGTTATTCACCCGAATGGCATAGTAACTGATAGTAGTGCTCAGCTTCCCCGAAAAGGCATCCAGCTTCAGACCGGCTTCAAACTGATTGGCCTGTTCGAGCTTGGCAAATCGCAGGGTAAGGCTATCGCGGGCCGTTACGTCGTATGCATTGTAAACACCCCGGTTCGTAAAGCTGTTTTGGTAATTGGCAAACAACGAAAGCCGGTCTTTAAGGGGTTGAAATACCAGACCAAACTTTGGCGAGAGTGCCGTTTGCTCATAGCCCGTTACGGTTGCTCCTTCTGTTCCACCTTTGTTTTGAAAGCGATCAACGCGTAGTGCAGCCAGTATGCTTAACCGGTCGGTAAGGTTAAGCACATCCGAGAGGAAAGCACTGTACGTGTTCCGTATGCCCGTTATCGGATAGGTAAATTGTGGAGGGCCACTTGCGTACAGTGCCTTCATGTTTATACCGTTGAATTTACTGTAATCATACCCAGCGACGTTTATAGGAACCACATCGTACTGGCTGCCAAAGAAGTTCTGATTGGCATTGATACGCAGAAAATCCAGCCCTAACACAATACGATTTCGTAATGTACCCAGGAGAAAGTCACCATTGAAGTTTTGTTGAACCTCAAAAACATCGTTTTTACTATTGGCCGTCGATTGATCAGCCCGGACCAGGTAGTTGGCCTTACCCGCATCGGCGGCATTCTCCGTTACTACGGCATCCGGGATCAGATAAAAGTAAGGGCCGAATCCCTCTGAATAGCTATGACTGGAGGTCAGATTCGTTGACGAAGTAAAGCTATCGGAGATTTTATAGTTGATCTGTCCAAAAATATTTGCGCTTCGGGAATCCTGAGTTAGCCCATCGCCGGTATAGGAGTTCCGGTAATCCACCTTGAGCTGATCGGCCCGGGATGCACCCAGCGCAGCCGCCGGGAAGTAAAAGAATAGAATCTGTTTTCCGATGTTTTTGCTCCGAAATACTTCAGCATCAACCAGTATCGACAGGCGATCATTAGGCCGGTATAGTAGACTTGGCGCAATGGCTACACTTCGGTTAAAACCCTGGGTCTGAAAAGTACCTTCGTAATTAAAGGCCGCATTTAGTCAGAATAGAAGCGTTTTTGCCGGATTGACGGGTGTATTGACGTCGGCACTCACCCGCTGGAGCCCATAGCTACCCGCCGAATAGCTTACCTCACCACCAAAGCGCTCGTAGGGCTTCTTCGTTACCCGGTTAATTAAGCCCCCGTAAGAAGTCAAGCTACTGCCAAACAGCGTTGCCGATGGCCCTTTGACCACTTCCAGTTTCTCCAGATTGGCCGCGTCGATTGTCGTGGTAACATTGCCCGCCAGGCCGTTTCGAAGCTGGCTCTGCACAATAAACCCACGTGAGCTATAAAAGCTACCGCCATCACCACCGCGACCGGTTGCTTCCCACATCTTCTGAACGCCCGGCGCATTACGCATGGCATCATCGACCGAAAAAACCAGTTGTTCGGTCAGTAACTCTTTGCCAATGGTATTGTACACCTGCGGGTTTTCCAGATTCTTAAGCGGCATTTTGGAGACGTACTCACTGGAGGTTCTGGAAAATTTGTTAATTCGTCCGGTACTCACAATGACCTCCTGCAACTGGGCAGTGCTCTCGGCTAAAGCGAAATCAAGCGTCACGGCTTCGTCTCCGATGACGGTCACTTGTTTTTCACTGGTTTTTAGGCCAATAGCCGAAGCCAGAACCGTATAGGAGCCGGGTTTCACCCGGTTGATGATGTAGTCGCCCTTCGCGTTGGTAATGGCTCCCTGACTACGGTTTTTCAAACTGATCGTTACATATTCGGCGGGATCGCCGTCGGCAGATATTACTTTCCCTCGGATACTCCCAAGTTGCTGCGACAGCGAAATAGTAGATAAAGCTGAAAGAAAAAGCAATGTAATTAATCGTATGTACTTCATTTTCTGAGTGTCAAGAATTCAGAGAGCAAAGCAACACGAAAAAATACAGGATTAAAAATTATCTTTAATTATTCTAAATAAGAATTAATAGAAAATAGTAATGCCTCTGCTTGGGATTTTGGCGACGGGCAATCTCCAACTGAAAAAGAACCAGTGAACGATTATAAAAAGAGAAAGAAGTATAAAGTTACCTTAACTGCTAAAGGGCCCGGCGGTGAGAATAATTTTTCTTATGAAATTAGTGTAGATAATTTGCCCGCCTGAAACTTGTCTCCCCTTTTGTCAACTTTCTGCTGACGGTATGCAGTAAAAACTACATTTAGGGCTCCCACTTATAAATAAAGCCGCTGGAACTAGGCAAACTAAAATTGAGAAAACGACCATCGTTACTTTGTAGGGTGCTCGACTCATGACTAGAATTTGTACCCTCGGGCGAAATATCATTGACGGTGTCCAGATCAGCTAGCTTGACCCAACGGCCCGCCCGCCCAAGCTCAATATCAACATTAACCGAGTGATTCTCAAAATTGAGCAGGATAACCATGCGCTCATGGGCCGACGAGTTGGGCTGAAGCCGCCAACCCAATAAGCGTTTGTTCTGTCCATGACGATTATCCAGCCAAGGCCCTAAAATCCAGCCAAATCGCCCATCTGCGGTTAACCGATCACCAGTTAATTTAAGGGAAGGATAACGTCTTCTCAATCGAATCAGCCGTCTTGCCCAGCGGAAAAAGCCATTGCTATCTGGGCCGTCGGCCGGCCAGCTAAAGCTCACAATATTGCGGTCACGCTCCACGTTAAATTCACCACCCATGTAGAGCATGGGCTGCCCTAAAGCGACCATAGTGGCAAATAAGCCTAACCGCCCTTTTCGGTCTTTGGTAGCTGAATTATTTAAGAGAGGATTTGTGCTCACTTCATAAGCCACACTGGTTTCATCATGGCTTTCGACGTAATTGATCACATTATTGGTGTGGGTCGCATACAGGGATTTACAGAAGAAAAAGATGTCGGCAAGCTTGTCGGTATTATAAAAATTTGAGTTGTCAAATGTCCCTTCGCGAAGAAGCGCCTTTAGCTTATCGTGAAAGGGATCAGCCCATTGCATAAAACCGTCAAAACCAGACCGGTTTAAATCACTCTGGTTGGGCAGATTTTCCACGACCAGAATCACTGATGGTTTGATGGCTGTTAATTCGGGGGCTAATCGATACAAGAATCCATGATCCATATACTGAGTATTTGTCGCATCGAATCGAAAACCGTCTACATGATACTCTTTTAGGAGTAGTTTGCAGGTATCGATTAACAAATTTTGCACATCCAGCTTTTCGGTGGCTATCCGATTTCCCCAGCGTGTACTTCCGTTAAAATAAAGCCCCCCCTCATCATGATCAAATTCCTCATTTGGGTGTTCCAGGATCATCCGCCATAATGGGTTAAACGCATTATCGGTATGATTGAACACCTGATCAAGGATTATGGCAAGGCCACGGGAATGAGCCGAATTAACCAGCGTCCTGAGGTCATCTGGCGAACCAAAGTCTCGCTCAACGGCGCAAAACAGGGAAGAGTTATACCCCAGTGTTCGGTCGCCCTGAGGTGTGGGGAATTCAGCCAAAGGCATTAGCGAAAGAGCCGTAATGCCTAAGTCATTAAAGTAACCGCCCTCAATCCGCTCCGTAATTCCGGCAAATTTACCCGGCTGGTTAATGCCCGGATCTCCCTCAGTAAAACCGAATACACTCAATTCGTAAATAATCAAGTTGGCTTTGTCAGGTGTTTCCCAATCACCATCTGTCCACTCAAATTGTGTGGGGTCTACGATGACACTATTATTAGTACTAAAGTTAGGCCCTAACTGACGCGTATATGGATCCGAAAAGTATTGCTGAAAGCGGCCCTTCTCATCGCTGGCAACTCCTCCCTGAACGCAGAATTTGTATTCATCACCCGCTTTGGCCTCCGGGATTACGCCTAACCACAGATTCGGTGTCCCAAAGTAGCCTTCATAAAGTCGCAACTCACAAAATTTATTCGGATCCGGGTTATCATGACCAGGCCGTTGCCACTCATTGAAACTCCCCATGACATAGACCCGAGCTGCATTCGGATGATAAAAGCCAAAAAGGGTTCCCTCTCCAACGAGCAGTGTGGCTCCTAACCCTGACTTTCCGCCCGTATCTGAAAAAGCAATGCCCGGTTTGGGCTTAACAGTAGCTAAAAAGCTGGAAGCCGGAATCGACTCAGCTTCGCGCGGAAGTACCGGATAGACAAAGGCTTTATCCCCTCTGCACCAGACCTCTGTTATGAAAGTGGTTACAGTAGGCTCTCCTTCGAGCTGTCGAAATGAGCGACTCAATGAGTCACTCTCCCAGGGCCCTTCCGTACCGACACCATCTTTAAATTTAAAGAAGAAGGTGGGACGTTTGACATCAGCCGTGAAGATATGGCCAAAACTGTCCATTCCTGTTGGAGCAAACTGATCAGGACTATTTGACCCTGTGTACCACACCCAAAGATGAGGTTCAGCAAACTGCTGCACATTTTTATAATGGATTGTGACCGATAAGCTCATGGGGCATGCCAGTTGAAAGGTACTTATGCAACTAGTGAGCAAATCCGCAATAAGTCAACGGGGAAAATCCGGTATTTATAATATTTTTCTCTTTTAGGAATTCGTGCTTTAGGCCAGTGTACAACTAGTTATTAAGCTAGCTGGCTTAAGTACTTCAGTTGTATTTCATCATGGCCCAGACCCCAGCAAAAATGGTAGGAAGCATAGGTAGTTTTTGACACAACCGCAGTAGCGGCCGCCATTTTAGGAAATCTGTCCAACACATCAAGAACTAAGACATTATAAGTCATTTTAAAATCTGGAAGTAAAAGCAGGCTCAAAAAAGTGTCCGACATACCAATCAATAAATAATTAATAATATTTACAGAGGTAAAGTCGAAACGCTTAATTTTCAGGTGTTTAGCGTGCATACTCAACGAACTTTAAGTTGATTTCATATAAGTATGATCATCCTTAATCTCTTTGGGTATGGCTCTCTTAAATAATTTAATAAACACCTTCAGATTTAGCCCTCCTCCTCCACCACCTCCTCCAGCCGGTGGAAACGGAAGTGAAGGTGCACCAACAACCCTTGAGCAGAATAAGCTTAAAATTCTTATTGGCCTTTTGGGCATATTACTTCCTTTTATTCTTTGGGGAGGTCTATCCGCTTATACGTATCATCCAGCAAATTATTTTCCCCTTGAGTCAATAAGTCATTATTACTACACGAGAATGAGCACTTGGTTTGTGGTCACTCTTAGCCTACTGGCCGTAGTGTTACTCCTTTATAGAGGTAAGGATCCAGCGGATATTTGGTTGTCATCTATTGCAGGTGCATGTGCTTTACTTGTCGTCCTATTACCAACTTCTGATTTAGGTTCAAAATCTGGAGTCCCGGAATATGCGGTGACTTTTCTTGGAAAAACTGGCTATTATGACATCAGGACGAAAACTCACTTTTTTTCTGCCGGAGTATTTTTGCTCTCTTTGGCATTAATATCAATATTCAGATTTCCTAAAACGGACCCATCTCCTGAGTTTAGACAACATCCAACTTTTTATACAACAGTATATATCGGCTGCGGAATTGTCATGATTCTTGCAATACTAGGTATCGTTATGGGTAATTATGGTATACTATTAAAGCGGGAATGGTTTGAAAGAGAAACGAATGGTATTGGCACTTTTATCGGTGAATCGATTGCCGTATTTGCTTTTGGATACTCATGGCTCCTAAATGCAGGATTCTTCAATAAGTTTGTGCTGTATGTATTTGGGAATTTTCCGCCAGGTGGGCCAACAGGAGCAGCAGGTCGAGCAGGACCAAAAAAGCCCGATTAGGCTTAATTTACTATGTGATATTAATAAATGGTTTAGCACCAAAAACGAAGAAAGCCAACTACACGACACCCTTTTGTTGCCGGACTAGGAATCGAACCTAGGTCACCCGAGTCAGAGTCGGGGGTAATAACCGCTATACTATCCGGCAATAGTTGAGGTAGATGGAATCGAACCACCGCAATCTGAACCAAAATCAGACGTACTACCACTGTACTATACCCCAATTTGCACATCTGGAGCAATTCAAACGCCCGTCAACGGTTTATTTTCGTTTCGCTCCATAAAACATAAACTTCTCAGTCAAGCTATGACAATTTGGACAGAGTATGATCAAATTATCAAGAGCATTGTTACTTCTATCTCCGTCAATGTGATCAATCTGAACTGGAATGAAGCCGTTGTAAGGATTAACTTCCGCCCATTCACACCTTTCACATTTACGACCTCTTAATTTAAATAATCGATCCCGTATTCTGGTAAAACTAGCAAGTTGAGTAAGGTCATCTTTTCGAAACCTACCAAAATTAGTCTTACCCATTTTACTAAATTTGGCCCTCTTTTCGTCCGTTAATACAAACGGTTTAGTATCTAAACCTAGGATACCCTCATTCTTTGCCTGTTTAATAATAAGATAGATAAGGGTATTGCTTTTGGAAAGGATTCATGAACCTACCCGTACTGCATTTTCACAAAGCCTCCTAAGTGGAGAAATGGTCAACGTATGCGGGATACGTTCGGCGCAGAGTTCATCAACTCCCGATGGGTATATACCGTTTGGTAAGTACCTGTTAGAGTGTCTGTACCCAGCACTGGGTACAGCCCTTTCTGGGTCTAAACAGCCTAAAAACGTGCGTTAGAAGCGAACACCCGGTTTCTATGAGATCGGATGGTTTTATACACAGCGCCTATGCTACTTCAAATGAGCACAAACTCATGAATATTAAGTGAGTAGTTTCTTTGTAAATAACTAAAAAATATACTTGAGTAGCAAAAATAATTAGCTTATTGTAAATCTAAATAGACATCATATGCGGATATATTCTCTAAAATTTATGTAAAAACCTACTAATGAATAGTTTATATTGCCATTTCTAGTCCTTTGCTCTCTCATTACTACGGCTGCTTGGGTACGATCAATTGGTTTCCTCTGGGTGGCACGGGGCAAGCTAACGGCAATGTGTACACCTTCTCGCAACCGGGCAACTACACCCTGTAAGCCTCCTGCACGGTGGGTACTGGCACGGGCCCAGCCTCGGCTCCTCAGGCGCTGCAAGTACTACCCAAAGTCTTTCGATAACGAAGGTGACAATGGTCAACTATACGCTCATCGATGAAGCCAAAGGTGGCTATCAGGCTCAGTTTACCCCCCAGTCAACTGGCTGGCTTCCTGTCAGACGGGCAACGATCCGAATAGCCCCCCGACGACTAGTGGTATTCCGAACCAGACCATCCTGGTGGGTCAAGCTTATCAACTGAATCTCAATAACTACTTCTCGGATACCGATGGGCAAACGCTAATCTATTCCGCGACGGGTTTACCCAGTGGACTCTCGGTCAGCGGCAGCTTCATCAGCGGTACACCTTCGACTACTGGTGTCAACAATGTTCAGGTAACGGCGCTGGATCCGGGTGGTTTGTCCGCCCAAACCAGTTTCCAGTTGACGGTCAATCCGATGCCTTCGACGCCCGCCGGCTTTACCATTGTGGGTGTTTCGACGGTAAGCTGTGACATGCTCAGCGCAGGGCTGAAACGAGTGACCTTTACGCCCCAGTACGGAGGAGTGGACAGTTCACCTATTAGTTTCTCGGTCGTCAATGAGATGCCAGCTACCCCCAATCCGAGTCCCTATAGCCTGAATCTGTACACCGACAATCCGAGTATCACCCTGGTGGCTAAACGGGGTGATACTCGGTGGCCAGCTATGTCTACAACTGGTTAGTCATCTGCACGGCTCCTGTCCGGGTGGGTGTAGCAGAAGGCGGAACAGGCTTAGAGGTCAAGGTGTTGGGCAATCCGGTGGAAGGCAAATCCGTCGAGGTCGAGATTTGGGGGGGTAGCCGGTCAGGCTGTTGAGTTGAATCTGGTGGACCTGCGGGTCAACCTGTTGCATCAGCAACGGCTTGAGGATGCAGCCTCACTAGATCGAGTGCGTGTGCCTATTAGTAGGGCAAAGGGCTAATCCTCTTGCAGATCAACACGGCACCGAGCACCAGCAAGTGAAGCTTTTAAAGCCATGTTTGCCCTTAATTTGATCGAATGCAACCCCGGTCTCAAGCCGGGCGTTGCATTCGCTAAATAATTTTGCACCACGAACGTATGTTCGGGTTAGTACGTTCCTATTAGAATAACAACAAAACAAATAACTACATGAATATCAAAGAAATATATCAACTCCAAAAAGGTAATAAGGTCAAACATTCTCTTTATGGCACTTGTACTGTTGATGGCGTAATCAGGGGATACGGCCCGTTGTTGCTTGCCGATACGATCGCAGGGCGTATTTTGCTTAGTAAGGATTCCAGAACACCCGCTGGAACATCTGTTGTTGAACCGTTATTCCACCTTTTGACCCGAATAACCTTACCCACTTCGGTCAGTCAATCCGATAATCCCAACCCCTTAACGGGAACATTACCCAGATTTTAATGCTAGTTCAGGCCAATACAGGACACAGCCCAAGTTCATCTTGACAACTATGACACAAGAGCAATATGATTGGCTCGTTACTGACAGCAAAGACAAACATAGTTGCCTTTGCTTTGCCGATGAATCAATTCCTCGGCATCAGATTGGCCTATTCATTCCCAGTCGCACTCTTACCTTCCCGCAACTAAAAGTCTATCTGACTGGCTTCGGGCTGATCGAGGCTGATATTGTGCTGATACCCATCCATAAGCACCCCAGGAATGCGCCCTTTGGCGGCTATGTGGTCATGATTCCACTGCCCGAACCTTAATCAAACCATCGATTTGTTATCCAACCATAGGATTAATCAATATAATCCTATAGAGGCCTTTAAGAATCGTCAGGCTGAATAACGGAGCGAAAACAGGTGGTTTGCTGACCAAGTCAGTCAGGCTGGCGAACTACTTGGCGGAGCCACTACATTATAAGTAACCGTAAATCAATTGAAACCAGAATAGCCCTTATATGTATAAAATGAATGAAATCGGATCGCCAAAGTTAGCCTTTTGGCTATCCATTCTGCCAATTAGCCAGTGCACCTATGGCCGAAGATATGGCTATCAGGGTAAAGTAATCGGTGGCTATTCAATATGTTTACGGTTGTTTGCTGTTAACTTACTATAAAGACATAGCCAGCAGAAAGTGGCCAGTCAGCGTTGCTTTGCCACCGTGTAAGCATCATACGTAATATAACCTCCTGGTCGGAGGGTATAGGCAGGGGAGAGGGTTGTTCCCTTTTGCTTTTGAGTGAAAGCTAACCTTCAGGAAACCATGGCTAAAAATACTACCGGCTTACTGCGCAGCCTTTTGGTATCCGGTTTGAGTTCAAAAGCGATAGCCTACTACGGCTTTCTGGAGAATTATTAGGCAGTGATCAGGGGGTACTCCAGGTAAGGTTATCCATCAATGATATTGGGTTTGGCCCTTATAAAACAGATATTCATACAACTCGGGACGTTTTTGAATGGAGGCACCGTTATAAACCATCTCAAGCCAGCGTATTGCTATTAAAGGAGATAAAGATCCTTACTCGACTATTAGAAGAAGCACATACACTCCTGGAGGCTAGAAAAGAACTAATGATTGGCTACGAAATGATCCGAATAGCTCGATTGCTGAGTGGGGTAACTCTAAACTAATTGGCATCTTTTTTTCAGTAAGTAACTTTTAGGTGGAGTTAATGATCATCAACCAGAACAAATAGACTAGCCACTGCTTATACCTAACAGAAGACCATTTTCATCGATTCGAGCAAGGTGCTTTGGAGATTTTTCAACCTGCTAAATGGAGAGAATAATAGAGAAAGTTGAGGGAAAATTTGGGAAGTTTCTTCCCTTACGAGTCTCAAAGTCAGCCTAATAGCACCTAAGGGGTGCAACTCTTAAAACTATTGATAATCAAGGGCGTCCGAAAAAAGGACGCCAACTCTTTTTCCTCATCGTACGTACGCCGTCCAGTAGGTATATCAAACCTGGCTGGCATACATCAAGAGGATTGATCCAATTCGTACTGTATAAAAGGATACTTCATCCGGGGCCAGCACAAGCAGAATGAAAGTCATTAATCAGGTGCGGTCACAGCTGTAAATGAGTAATTTGCCTATAACTATAGATTGAATTCTCCGAAACAAGCTGCTGCTGTGCCATGAGCCGATTCCGTGTCGTTTTTATTACCCTGATGATAGCCACTGCATTTGACCCCCACAGCGCCTGGTCTCAAGCCCATAATCGAATTGATAGTCTGAAAAGACAGCTATTGCATTTACCAGCTGACACCAGTCGAACTAAATTATTGCTGCAAATCGGTCGACAATACTACGATCAGTATAAAGAAAGCCGAAAAGGTAGAAACCATGCTGCTATGCCTGAAATACATCATCTGTTGGATAGTGCGATTAACAATGCCAGGCAGGTAGTGCAGGTAAGTTCAGCGGCTAACCAACTCCCTCAGCAAGCACAGGCCCTCTATCTGCTAGCAAAGTGTTTTAGTTTCGGTGAAAGCTACGATTCCACCCGAACAATCGATTACTACCAGCAAGCTCAGAAGGCCTATCAGCAACTAGGGAATAAACCCAAGGCGGCCGAAGTACTGGAAGATTATGCCGATATGGTTCGCTTACATGTTGGTTCTCATAAAGCCCTCCCTTTATTTATGGAGGAGTTAGCCATTCAACAATCGTATCGGGATACAACCATCTACTTGACCTTCGAGCGAATTGGGGTAATACATCAAGACATAGGGAATTACCAACTAGCCTTACAGGCCTATTTACAAAGCTTACGCCTGGCTGAGCAAAGGAATAATCTAAATTATCAAATCGATATTAATGGGCGCTTGGCTGATATCTATGAGCTATTAGGCAATTACGAAAGAGCCATAACTATTTCCCATAAACGACTTCGCTTAATCCGTTCTCAACGGGGTATTGAGTCCATTAACCTGCTTGTAGGACAATACAGAATACTGATGAAGTTATACCCAAAGAACCATCAGTACCCTCAGGCTCGTCAACAGGCATTGGCTATTATTGAACTGGTTCGCCAGAACCCCGATCCGCAAAGTCTTCCCTTAACCACCTGCCTGGCTGAGAGCTATGTTGTTTTAGGCCAGTATGAACAGGCTGAACGCTTATACATTCGCTTGCTGCCGTTTTATGAGAAACTTAATAACTTATCCGGTTTAATCTATATCAATACGCAGTTTGGTGAGCTTTACTGGCTTACCAGACGTTATGAACAGGCCCGACACTTGTTCCAAAAAGCGCTGACGGTCAGTCAGCAAGGCCGCTTCCCGGATAGAACGGCCATCCTGCATCAGGCCCTCTACAAGGTTGACTCGGCCCAAGGCCATCTGCGCTCCGCCTTGCTGCACTTCCAGCTCGCTACCGCCATCAACGATTCCCTTTTCAACCAGACCAAGAACCGTCAGCTCGAGGAACTCAGAACCCAGTACGAGACCGAACAGAAAGACAAAGACATCCGCCTGCAAAACCAACGCATTCAGGTCCTCTCCCAACAGCAGCAACTTCAGACCCAGCAACTCCAGCAGGATCGCCTGGTGCGTAACTCGATTGGCCTGGGAGCCGTTATGCTCCTGTTGTTGTTGGGTCTTACCTACAACCGCTACCGACTCAAACAGCGCAGCAACCAGCAATTGCAGCATCAGCATGAGCTACTCCTGACTCAACAGTATCAGCTTCAAGCCCAGCAAACAGAAATCAACCACAAGAACCAGGACTTACGGCGTCTGCTGGCCGAGAAAGAACGGCTACTGAAGGAGATCCACCACCGGGTCAAAAACAACCTCCAGGTGGTGATGAGTTTACTCAACTCCCAGGCCAGCTATCTCTCCGATAATGCCGCCCTGTCGGCCATCCAGCAGAGTCAGCATCGTTTGCAGGCCATGGCTCTGATCCACCAGAAGCTCTACCAGGCTGAAGGCATCGCCCGCATCCCAATGGATGACTACATTCAGGAGGTTGTGGCTTACCTGCGCGAGTCCTATGAGTTGCCCCAACCGATTGGTTATGATGTGCAGGTGGAGCCCATCGAGCTGGACGTCATCCAGGCGGTGCCCTTAGGCTTGATCATCAACGAGGCTATCACCAACGCCCTTAAGTATGCCTTTCCCAATGGGCGTAGAGGTCAGGTAAGTCTAGGATTTCTACGGAAGGACAGTTATGAGCTAACCATCCGGGATGATGGGGTGGGCTTACCGGTGGACTTTGACCCCAGTCGGAGTCAGTCGTTGGGTATGACTTTGATCCAGGGGTTCAGTGACCAGTTGGGGGGTCAGTTATCGATCATCAGCCAGGAAGGTTTAACCATCCGGTTAACCTTTTCGGAGCATCAGCTTACTTCGTTGGGTTCTCATACTGATTACAACTATCAATAATTCGCTTCTAGGGTGACCCTGGTCAAAATGATTAATGATGGCAAAAGAGGAATGAGCAATGACTTGGCTCTACCCTGCAAAAACTAGCAATTAAAATCATCAGCATTGGAAGCTGGAACGGGCTTAAACTACCAGTCTAGATCGCCACACCGACTTTTATAACAGCCACATCTCTTATGTTAAAATAGAGGCTTCTACTCAGCTATATAGCTCGTCCAGAAACAAAATAGTATAAAAACTAGCATAACAACAGAAATAAAAATGTCTGAAATCATCGCGATCCATTCATTCGAGCTAACTGGCTTCTTGAGGAGGTGAGTTGTCCCTGCAATCCCAAAGAAAAGGCCACCCGCGCAGGCCGCTATAAGACGAGATGGCGGCACAAACAATGAAAGTATCGCCACCAGACCTAGACAAATGTTGGCAAAGCCAAGCTCTTTGACAATTACATAACTTTCTTGAGTAGTTAGGTGAAAGATATCTTTTGCCGTAAAAGCAGGATTTACCGCTTGTCTGATTCCTGCTGTAAATAGCCGCATTCCCACCGCCCAAAACAAAAACCACTTCCCCGTCAAGTTCATAATTGGAAGTGAGGAGTTAGTAAAGGAAAGCTCGACCAAAATTGAACTAAGGGGTAGAACAAACATTAACAAAATGACGGTGATCAAATACATATTATTGGATTTAGTTTGAATTTGATGTTCCATTTGCGTTTGGTCCTTTTAGGATAAATTGAGTTCTATAATCAGTGTGTCTGTTGCAAAAGTCAGTACGGGTTTAGATTTTACTTTTAACCCTCTTGGCTCAAATGCCAGCTGCACCAATTGGCAATGCTATAGGATAAGCGTAGGCCGGGTGATCAGGTAAGCGTTGGGGCTGCTCTCACTTGGCCTGGCTCCGTCGGGATTACCCAGGATCATGTTATCGTCACGAGTAGGCGCCGTGTTTTGCGGAACAGGTGCTGACGGCTGTTTACACTTGTAAAGTGGGAGGGTAAGTATCGATAGTCACAAAAGTGCGAAAGTGGGTGAGCTGAATCGGAGGGATCAATTCTAAAAGTTGTGGATCAACTTGGATTAAGCATATAACTGAGTTAGTCGATACAGAAAGAATTCCACATTCCGAACCCCTCGAAACTGAGCCCGAAAGGCCTTGATTTTGGCATTGAAGGACTCGGCCGAGGCATTCGTACTGCGGTTATCAAACTAGTTGAGAATCGTCTCATAATGATTTTGGATGGAACGAGCCACCGTATTGAACGCTTTGAAACCGGCCTGTCGAACTTGTTCATACCATTTTGCCAAACGAGCTAAGCCGTAAAGTTTGTCGGTCGTGTTCTCAAAAATATGACTCAGCGACTGGCTCAACTCATAGGCGCTCTTCAGATCAGGATACCGCTCAAACAGCAGGACAGCCTGCTCTTGCTGATTTTGGGTCCAGTCGGTAGGCTTTTTATAGAGCACGTAGCGACTGCGAGCCAGCAGTTGTTTCAGCGTGTCGCCATTGGAGAGCACCTCCGGTTGGTAGTCATCGGGCTGAACTTAGTATTGGTCAGGATCGTATACAGTTCACCATGGGATAAGCTGGTTTCATCAAGGGAGAGATGGGACCCTAAGTTAGCCGGAAACAACAGCCGCTGCCTGGCATGCGATCGCCGGGACCAAGCCGAAAAATCACTTAACTGAGTGCGGTATTGTCGTGCCAGCCGGTTGCCATCAACGCCATAAAGGTAACCAAGGCTAGTGGTACTGTGGGGGGATAAATCCGTCAATTTCTTTTAAAAAAGCCCGTGACGGCGTACCGTGCGAACTCACTCGTCATTCGCGTGCCCTGTGCCACTTGGCTCCAATCCCTTGTCTCTACTCGGCCCGTTCTGGAATTGAGCCGTGCCACGGTGGCCAACGTCGGCGTTTGATGTGCAGAAATACCCGTTTGTCTCGAATGGAGAAGTCATGGATAGTCATTTCTGGCAGAAAGCCTTTGGATAACAACTGGTCTTTGGGCTTAGCCGACTCGTCGTAGTTTTTCTCCTCCAGATATAGATGAAGTACTTCTAAAGCGTGTTCGACACGAGTTAATTGGTAGTATGTTAAGATAAACTCTGGTAAGAGGTATTCGACTAAGGGCAAGAAACTTTCCAAAATGAGCTAGACTTGGGTGAAACCACAAACCTAGAAAAATACAACGCCCTCCACAACTTTTGCACTTGATCCTAAAAATATTAAATCGTTACTTATTAACTGATGTTACGCCACTTTTTGGATGGCTGGTTTAATTTTGAGTATGCAGACAACCCTCGACCTCTATACTGACTACTTACTTAGTAGTTTTGGCCAGACTACCGCGACTGGCTTGTCACGGCTGACCGATGGAGCCGTAGGCC